>JAQGJY010000284.1 GCA_028290325.1 Tardiphaga sp. | reverse complement strand
TCGGCGGCGGATGTCGAAACGACTGAAGAGGGGACCAAACGGCTTTACCGTGAAGAGGATAAGGCTGAACGCGGATAACGTCGCCGTTTCGGTGTGTTTGCGACCACGCTGTTCAGCCGGCAAACCCGCGCCCTTGGCGTTGGTAGCACCAGTGCTATCGCCGCTTGCCGAGAGCCAGCGCACAAGCCGGATCCAGCGGCTCGGAGTTCTCAAAGCCACATCCGGAGCTGTTTGCCGACCTGCTGCCGATCCCGTCAGATGTCGCGAACGAGCCGGACTTCACGTTCAAGCCGCGACCACGAGAGGACGATCCGCACGCGCGCGGATTCGTCGATCCTCACGCGGGTTGCCGGAAAACCTTGACGGGATTCATGACGCCGTCAGGATCGAGCGCTTGTTTCAACTTGCGCATGAGCGTCAGTTCGATGGCCGACGCGTAGAGCGGCAACCTGTCGATATGCATCTTCCCGATGCCATGTTCGGCACTGATGCTGCCGCCAAGCGCAACGCTCTCCTGATGGACGATGGTGTTGGCGTCGGATGCCGCGTGCTCCGCCGCATCGCCGGCATATTGCGCCCGCGGCAGGATGATGATGACGTGCACATTGCCATCGCCGATGTGGCCGCAATGGCAGATCGTGGCGGTCTCGAAGCGTTGTCCAAGCCGCGCGGTGACACGCGCAATAAAGGCCGGCAGCGCCGAGATCGGCACAGACGTATCGTTGGAGATCGTGAAACCTTCGCGCTTGTTCGCCTCCGAGATCGTGTGGCGTAGCTCCCAGATGCGTTGAGCCTTAGCCTCGTCGGTGGCGATCACTGCATCGACGACGAAACCCGCCTGCATTGCAGAATCCAGCGCGCGCTCAAGGTGTTCCCGCGCGTCCCAATCCGCCGCGCTGTCCGCCAGTTCGAGCAGCACGAACCAGGGTTCGTCGCGGCTCAGCGGACTGGTCGCGTTTGCATTGTGACGCAGCACGATGTCGAGTTGCGACCGCGACATCAATTCGAACGCCTCGAGACGGCCACCGGTGGCGTCCTGAACATGCTGGAGCAAAGCGATCGCGTGCTCGACGGATCGGAGTGCGACCATCGCCGTGGCCGAGGCCCTCATCTGTGGATGCAACTTCAAGACCGCGGCCGTGATGATGCCGAGCGTCCCTTCCGCGCCGATGAAGATCTGCTTGAGGTCGTAGCCGGTGTTGTCCTTGCGCAAAGCCTTCAGCCCGTCCCAGACCGTGCCATCCGCGAGCACCACTTCGAGCCCGAGAACCAACTCGCGCATATTGCCGTAACGAAGCACGCCCGTGCCGCCCGCATTTGTCGACACCAGACCGCCGATCTCGCAACTGCCGACACTGCCGAGCAGCATCGGGAACTGGCGATCATGTCGATGCGCGGCATCGCGCACATCCGCGAGGATACAGCCGGCATCGACGACCATCGAGTTGTTCTGCCGATCGACGCTGCGGATACCGCTCAAACGCGAGACGTTGAGGATGATCGCGTCGATCCCCTCGGGCACGATCGCGCCGCCAACCAGACCGGTATTGCCGGCTTGCGGGACGATCGCGATCTGTGATGCGCGACACAGTTTCACCAGAGCGGCGACCTGCTCGGTGTTGGCAGCTAACACAACGGCGAGGGCCTCACCGCGATAGCGACCGCGCCAATCCCGCTGATAGGGTTCGGCGTCAAAACCACGGCGGACATAGGTCTCGCCGATCAGTGCTGCGGCGGCGCGCAGGAAGCTGTCGTGCTCTGGCGTCATCGCGATCAGCAACCTATTCCGTCCTCAACCCGGCGGCTCGAATGATCGGCTTCCATTTGACGATTTCGGCATTGAGCTGCGCGTCCAGTTCGGACGGCGTCGATCCGACCGGATCGCCGCTGAGGTCGCGCAGGCGCTGCTGAATGTCGGGATCGGCCGTCGCCTTGCGGAATTCCGCGCTGAAACGCTCGGTCAGCGCGGGCGACATGTTCGGCGGCCCAAAGATCGCGTTCCATGTGTAGGTCTCGTAGTCGGGGAGGCCGGATTCCGCAATCGTCGGTAGGTCGGGAAACGACGCCGATCGCTTTTTCGTCGTGATCGCGAGGGCGCGGATTGTCCCCGCTTTGATGAATGGTGCCGCGCCGCTCAAAACATCGAACAGAATCGGAATCTGGCCTCCCATCAAATCGTTCATCGCCGGCGCGCCGCCGCGATAGGGAACGTGCGACATCTCAACGCCCGCTTGCACCTTGAACAATTCGCCGGAGAGATTGGGGGGCGTGCCGACGCCGGACGAGCCGTAGCTGTATTTAGAGGGATCAGCCTTCACCAGCGCGATCAGCTCGCGCACGTTCGCGGCGCTGGTCTGCTGCGACACCATCAACACATTCGGCACAGTCACGATCATTGAGATCGCGGTGAAATCCTTGATCGGATCGTAAGGCGGCTTGGTGGCCATCAGGGGGTTGATCGTGTGCGTCGAGATCGTGCCCATCAGCAAAGTCGCTCCATCGGGAGCGGCTCGCGCGACCCGCGTCGCGCCGACCACACCGCCGGCGCCAGCGACGTTCTCGATCAACACGGTCTGACCGATCTGCTCGGCGACTTGCTTGGCGATGAGACGGCTGACCACATCCGTGGCACCCCCGGCCGCGAATGGGACGATCAACGTGATGTTGCCTTTCGGCCAGTCGCTTTGCGCATGCGCGTTGCGCGCCAGCACGGCGGCGGATGTCGCGGCGGCCGCCGTTCGGAGCAGGCTGCGACGGGTCAGATCATGTGTCATCTCATGCCTTCACAAGGTAGCATCCGACCTCGTTGAGAGGCTTCGTCGCTTCGGTCGCTGACGCCGTCGAGATCACCTTACAGTAGTCCCAAGGCGCTTTGCTCTCCGCCGGCGTCTTCACTTCGAGCAGATAAGCGGGCAGGGCCGCGCGGCCGTCGATGCGGATGCGACCGGGACCGAAGGCATCGTCGTCGGTCGGCAGGTCTTTCATTTTCGCCACCGTCACCGCGCCACTCGTTTTCGCGGCGGCAGCCCCTAACGCCCGAACGGCTTTGAGGTAGTGCAGCGTCACGCCGTAGCAGCCGGCATGCGTCATGCCCGGATACGTACCGCCCATCCGGGCCACGACCCGCTTGGTGAAGGCACGCGTGCGGTGGTTCAGATCCCAGTAGAAGCTGTTGGAGAACAGGAGGCCCTTCATCGTGTCGAGGCCGACGCCGTGAATGTCATTGAGGAACGTCACGAGCGCGGCGACCTTCATGTTTTTCGTCAGCCCGAACTCGCCGCCTTGCTTCAGGCAGGTCGCGAGGTCGGACCCGCCAATCGAAAGCGCGAGCACGTCGGCGCCGCTGGCTTGCGCGGCGAGCAGGAAAGACGAGAAGTCGGAGGCGCTGATCGGCACTTTCGCGTTGCCGAGCACCTTGCCACCGGCTTGCTCGACGAAGCGGCTGGTCTCCTCGGTTAGCGATGCTCCGAACGCATTATCCGTGGACAGGAAGAACCACTTTTTGCCGCCGGCCTTGACGGTTTCGAGCGCGACAGCCTTGGAGAACATGTAGCCGTCATAGGTCCAGTTGATAGCGTTCGGCGTGCATTGCTTGCCGGTGAACTCCGTCGATGTGACGGCTACGCCAAGGCAGACCTTGTCGCGCTCCTTGCACACGAAGGAGGCCGCGAGCCCGACCGAGGAATTCGGCCCGGCGATTACCATGTCGACGCCCTCGCTATCGAACCAGCGCCGCGTGATCGACGCGCCGAGATCGGCCTTGTTCTGATGATCGGCATAGATGATCTCAGTTTTGAAGCCGGGATTGGTCGTGGCAAATTCCTTGGCCGCCTGCTTTGCGCATTCGACGCCGGGTAGGCCCAGCAGGTCGTTATAGAGGCCGGAGAAATCAGCGAGCACGCCGATCTTGATGGTCGGCATCTGCGCCAACGCGGGGCGGGCCAGCGACGTTCCGGTGAGGGCGAGAGAACCGGCGATCAACTGGCGGCGTGAAAAATCCATGTGCGTCGTCCCTGAATGTTTGCGTGATATTTCGTCGCGGCCACTTGGCGCGGCTTTGTCGACGTTCGGCAGGTGGACTATTTTTTCAAGCGCGGCTTCTGAATCTCCGCGAGATCACACAGCACATCAACCATCGCGGAAAAGTCCTTGCCGCCGAAGCCGCGCGCCCGCGCGGTGCTGAATGCTTCCCGCGCGGCGGCGGCCATCGGCATCGGCACGCGCACCGCGTTCGCAGCCTCGACGATGAGAGTGAGGTCCTTGTGCGCGAGATCGATCGTGAAGCCCGGCTCGATGTCGTCGATCAGCACCTTGCTCGGCCAGTTGATTTTCAATTGGCCATTCACGGCGGTAGTGCCGTAGAGCACATCGAGCGTGCGTTCGAGATCGAGCCCAAACCGTTGCGACAATGCCAGCGCCTCGGCATTCATCTGGCACGAGGACACCGCGAGGAAATTGTTCACCAGCTTGGTCTTGGTGCCACTGCCGACATCGCCGCAATGATAGATCGTGCTGCCCATCGCCTCTAGCAGCGGTTTGACGCGCTCAAAATCGGCGACCGAGCCGCCGACCATGAACAGCGACTCGCCACGATCCGCATGGCTTGCAAGCCGGCCGACCGGCGCATCGACGAAGCCAATACCCTTGGCGGCGGCGGCCCGCGCCAGACGATCGGTGGTGCCGGGATCGACTGTGCTCATGTCCATGATAAGCGAGCCGCGCTTTGCGTTGGCGATGACGCCGTCGATGCGGCTGACCACATCAGCGACGATCGCCGAGTTAGGCAGCATGGTGACGATGACATCAGACCTTGCGGCGACCTCCGCGACGCTGGGTGCGCTCGACGCCTGCAACGACTCGAGTTCAGCAACCGCGTCGAGGTTAATGTCATTGACGATCAGGCGGAAACCCTTGCGGCAGAGGTTGGACGCCATTGGCCGTCCCATGCGACCCAATCC
>JAQGJY010000278.1 GCA_028290325.1 Tardiphaga sp. | reverse complement strand
CATGCATTCGCATCTAAATCAGTCAGCGAGGCATGAGATGATCGATCTGTATTACTGGAGCACGCCGAACGGCCACAAGATCACGATGTTTCTGGAAGAGGCAAGCGTGCCTTACCGGGTGCATCCGGTCGATATCGGCAAAGGCGATCAGTTCAAACCGGACTTCCTCGCGATCGCGCCGAACAACCGGATTCCTGCATTGGTCGATCCTGAACCAATAGGCGGCGGCAGCCCGTTATCCGTGTTCGAGTCGGGGGCGATGCTCGTCTACCTCGCGGAAAAAACCGGACAGTTTCTCTCCACCGACTTGCACGCGCGCTACGACACGCTGCAATGGGTGTTCTGGCAGATGGGCGGGCTTGGACCGATGGCCGGGCAAAACCATCACTTCAATGTCTATGCCCAGGAGAAAATCAAATACGCGATCGATCGCTACGTGAACGAGACCAATCGGCTCTACGGCGTCCTGAACAAGCGCCTCGCCGATCGTGAGTATGTCGCCGGACATTACTCAATCGCGGACATGGCGAGCTATCCGTGGATCGTGCCATGGAAAAACCAGAGCCAGAACATCGACGATTTCCCGCATCTGAAGCGCTGGCTCGACGCGATCGCGGCGCGCCCGGCGACGATCCGCGCTTATGCCAAGGCAAAAGAGATCAACCCGAATTTCGGTCAAACGCCGATCAGGACGGATGAAGAGCGCAGACTTCTGTTCGGCCAGACGGCGGCGGTGGTCAAATAATCGCGTCGTGGCTCGACATCGTTTGTGCGGAACGATGACGGAAAGCGTCTGTTGTCTCGGCATCCCAACAGGAACGAGACGATGACAGACAACAACGCTTTCACGCGCCGCACGATGGTCGGCACCGCCGGCCTCGGACTTGTCGGCGCTGCCGCCGCGGCCACGCCGGCATTGGCGCAGACAGGTTCCGAGCCCGCCGCCGGCGTCGCCTTTCAGGATCCGACGACACAATATCCAAAACCGCCATTCAAGAAACAGTCGCAACCGTGGCCCGGTCTCGCCAGTCGGATGGATCCTGTTCCGGATCACGGCGAGAAAAGCTATCGCGGCTCCGGCCGCCTGACGGGCCGCAAGGCGCTGATTACCGGCGGCGATTCCGGCATGGGCCGTGCCGCCGCGATCGCCTATGCGCGCGAGGGCGCGGACGTCGCGATCAATTATTTGCCCGCCGAGGAACCTGACGCGCAGGAGGTCATCGCGCTGATCAAAGCCGAGGGTCGCAAAGCCATCGCCATTCCCGGCGACCTGCGCGACGAGAAATTCTGCCAGGAGATGGTGACGAAAGCGGTCGAGGGTCTCGGCGGTCTCAATATTCTCGTCAACAACGCCGCCAGGCAACAGACCCGCGCCTCGATCCTGGACGTGTCGAGCGAGGATTTCGACGCAACGATGAAGACAAACATCTACGCGCCGTTCTGGACGATCAAGGCAGCGTTGCCGCACCTCAAGCCCGGTTCCGTCATCATCGGCACCTCCTCCGAACAAGCGACTGATCCGTCAGCGGAATTGTACGATTACGCGCAGACCAAGGCGGCCACGACGAGTTACATCAGATCGCTCGGCAAGCAGCTCGGGCCGAAAGGCATTCGCGTCGTCGGGGTGGCGCCGGGTCCGGTCTGGACTCCGCTGCAGGTCTCGGGTGGCGCGACGATGGAGAAGCTGGAGAATTTCGGCAGCATGACGTCGCTCGGCCGCGCCGGCCAGCCGGTCGAACTGGCGGGCATTTATGTGCAACTGGCATCGAGCCAGGGCAGCTTCGCGAATGGTGCGGTTTACGGCGCCAACGGCGGCTGAACTCCAGTCACTTTGATTCGTTTTTGCGGGCGATGGCGGTTTGCGCCATTGCCCGCAAACATGTCGGGCACAGGCAGTCGCCGCCATCGCTCGGCATCGGCAGGACGAACGCTTCGTCCATGCACCAGCACGCGCCATTGAGATTGCAGGAAAACACCTCGCCACAATGCGCGCAGGCCAGTTGCCGGGTCGACGGCGGTCGCGCTGTATCGGTCCGGTCGGTCACGACGTGCACCAGATTTTCATCGCAGGTTCATTCCTGGCATCGCAGTGTGGCCGCGATTGCCATGCCAACATAGCGGCTGACATCGACAGGGGAAACCGCATGGCCCGTGATCCGCAAGGTGCGCTGGTCGCTCTCAACCGTTTCGGCTACGGCGCGCGCGGCGGCGCGGCTGGCGATATCGCCAATGCCGCATCGGACCCGCGCGGTTTCGTGAAATCCGAATTGTCGCGTCCGGTCGGAGCCCTGCTCGCCGTGCCCGGCCTGCTGCCGACCACCGAATTGGCCGTGGCGATGTATGCCTATCAGGCCGAGGTGAAGGCGCAGCGCGAGGCGGCCGCCCAGATGGCTTCGGCGACAGCGCCGTCCGAGGTCTCCGCGCCGTCGGCCGGCAATTCCACCACGACGATGACGCCACCCCCACCGGATGCGCCGAAGCCGCCACCTGCCACGCCACAATCGATCAATGTCGTGCAGAAGACCTATCGCAACGAAGCGCTGGCGCGGTTTCAGCGCGCCGCGATCGCGGATTGCGGCATCACCGAACGGCTTGTGACGTTCTGGTCGAACCACTTCTGTATCTCCGCGACCAAGGGCGAGCCCGCACGGATGTGGGCCGGCGCGTTCGAGCGCGAAGCAATACGTCCGCATGTTTTTGGCCGCTTCGCAGATATGCTGAAGGCGGTCGAACAACACCCGGCCATGTTGTTCTTTCTCGATAATCAGCAATCGATCGGCCCGCAATCGAAAGCCGGCCAGAACGGCAAGCGCGGCCTCAATGAAAATCTCGCGCGCGAGATCATGGAATTGCATACGCTCGGCGTCGGCGGCGGTTACACGCAAAACGATGTCACATCGCTGGCGGCGATCATCACGGGCTGGACCTTCGCCGGCCGCGAGGGGAAGCTCGGTGCGCCCGGCAGCTTCATCTTCAACGCCAACGCCCATCAGCCGGGCGCGCAGATGCTGCTCGGCAAAAGCTATGACGATACCGGTGCGGTCCAGGGCGAAGCGGCCCTCGCGGACATCGCGCGCCATCCATCCACCGCAAAATTCATCGCCGGTAAGTTCGCGCGCGCGTTCGTCGGCGACGATCCGCCGCCTGCATTGGTCGCGAAACTCGAGGCGGCATTTCGTAAAACCGATGGCGACCTCAAGGCGATGACGCTGACGCTGATTGACGCCGACGAGGCCTGGAGCGCGCCGCTGACCAAGATGCGGACGCCGTATGATTATCTCATTGCCACCAGCCGCTTGCTTGCGCGCATCCCGGATAGCCCCAATCAAATTCTCGGTGGCCTGAACACGCTCGGCCAGCCGCTCTGGACGCCCGCCGGTCCGAACGGTTTCGCTGACAGCAATGCCGCGTGGGCCGCGCCCGAAGGCATGAAGCTACGGCTCGATATCGCCGCGCAGGTCGCGAGCAAGATCGCCGAAAGCCTCGACCCGCGCGATCTGCTTGAGGTGATGGCCGGCGATGCGGCTTCACCCGAAACACGCCAGACGATCGCCCGCGCGGAAACCAGGCAGCAGGCGCTGGCCCTGTTGCTGATGTCGCCGGAATTCCAGAGGAGATGACGATGGATTGCCCCGACCTCCGATCAAGCCGCCGCGGCTTTCTCCTCGCCGGAGCGTCCTTTGCCGCCTGGGCCTATCTGCCGCAATTCGCGCATGCCGCGCCGGGTGGCCGCGATCCGCGCCTGATCGTCATCATCCTGCGAGGGGCGCTGGATGGCCTCGCCACTGTCGCGCCGATCGGCGATCCCGCGTACGTCGGTCTGCACGGCGGCATCTCGTTGCTGAAGGATGGTGCCGCGCCGATGCTGGATTCGTTTTTCGGCATGCATCCGGCGATGCCCGAATTCACGCGGATGTACCGCGCCAACAATGCGGCCGTGATCCACGCGGTCGCGACGCCCTATCGCGAGCGGTCGCATTTCGATGGCCAGGATACGTTGGAGAGCGGCTACGGAGGACCGGGCCGCGTGCAGTCCGGCTGGCTCAATCGCGCGCTCGACGTGCTGCCGCGCGGCGAGCGCGTGATGAGCGGCCTGGCCATCGGCCCGACGACGCCTCTGGTGTTGCGCGGCGCGGCCCCCACCGTCGGCTGGGCGCCGGCCAATATGCCGGCGGCGGCCGACGACACCGCGATGCGGCTGCTCGATCTGTACCAGCGCCGCGATCCATCGCTGGCGAGCGCGCTGATGCAGGGATTGCAGATCGACAAGATCGCGATGCAGGGCCAGGACGGAAAGCCAGCGCCCCTGAAAAACGACGTCGGTGCGATGCGAACCGTCGCGCGCGGAGCGGCGAAACTGATGGCCGCCGATGATGGCCCGCGTATCGCCGCGTTGGCGTTCGATGGCTGGGATACCCACGCGCAGGAGGGCGGTCCGATCGGGCGGCTCGCGCAGTTGCTCGGCGGGCTCGACGGCGCTCTGTCGGATTTCGAGCAGGGCCTCGGCGCGCGCTGGCGCGACACCGTGATCGTGGTCGCGACGGAATTCGGTCGCACCGCGCGCATCAACGGCACACAGGGCACCGATCATGGCACCGGCACAGTGGCGTTGCTCGCCGGTGGCGCGGTGAGAGGCGGTCGCGTCATCGCCGACTGGCCGGGACTACGCCCTGCTGATCTGTACGAAAACCGCGACCTCGCGCCGACGACGGATCTGCGCGCGATCCTCAAAGGCGTGCTGCACGATCATCTCGGCATCAGCGCGCGCGCGCTGGCGGACACCGTGTTTCCCGACAGCGCGACGGTGAAGCCGACGCCGGGGCTGATCGCCTAGCCGTTGTCGGTGGACGCGAGAATGAGCGTCCAGAACACCTTGTATTTGGTGTTCGGCGCATAGGTCGCGGCGATACCCAATTTGGTGACGCCGGCCTTCAGCATGTTGGCGCGGTGCGGCGGTGAATCGCGCCAGCCGGAAAACGCCTCCGCCATCGTGTGATAACCGGCCGAAACATTCTCGACCGCATTGGTCGCCGGATAGCCCGAGGCGATGAGCCGCTTCGGCAGCGGTGCTTTCACATCGTGATCGAGCTTGTTGCGTTTGGCCATCACGCCCGACTGATCCTCGGCCAGCGCCATCAAGGCGGGATCGACGACGACAGGGCCAAGGCCGTTATTCTGCCGATAGAGCGAGATCATCGACGCGGCCGCAACCGGATCGAGTTTCGCGCCGCTGCTGGCCATACTGGCATACATCGTCGGCTGCCCCGGCGCCACGGTCGCGACCTCGGACGCGCAGCCGCCCAGCACGAGTGTTCCCAAAATCGCAATCGCCAGGCGCGTCATCCGATATCCCCAACCAGTCGATCCGGTTGTTGCATAGGAACCGTGGCTGAATGGTGAACGCGTCCGGCACTGCCGTCCGCGCCCGCCGAGCGTTGCCTTACGCCTCCGCGGCGAAAATCCGGAACCGGCGCGGCTTGAGGCCGATGACGTCGCCGGGGCTGAGCGGGTTGTCGCGCGGCGCGTCGATCTCCACCAATGTGTCGCCATGCTGGGCCGCCAGCGCGATGTCGGCGCGCTGAATTGGCCCGAACGAGCGCACATGTTTGACGGTGCCTTGCAGCGTACCCGACCCTGCCGGGCCGACTTGCATGTCGTGACGCCGCACGAACAGTTTCGACGCGCCGGATGCGACGTCGCCAGGATCGATATCGAGCGCGCGGCCATCGAGTTCGACGCGGCCATCGCGGACATCGACGGGCAGCATGATCGACTCGCCGATGAACGAATGCACGAAGGCGGTGGCCGGGTTGTCATAGACATCGCCGGGCGTACCGATCTGCTCGATCTTGCCTTTGTCCATCACCACGACGCGGTTGGCGACTTCAAGCGCCTCTTCCTGATCGTGCGTGACGAAGATCGAGGTGACGTGGATTTCTTCGTGCAGCGAGCGTAGCCATTTACGAAGCTCTTTTCGCACCTTGGCGTCGAGCGCGCCGAACGGCTCATCGAGCAGCAGGATGCGCGGCTCGATCGCGAGCGCGCGGGCCAGCGCGATGCGCTGGCGCTGCCCGCCGGAGAGCTGACTCGGATAACGGGTGGCCAGCCAGTCGAGTTGCACGAGATCGAGCAATTCCTTGACCCGGGCGCGGATCGTCGCCTCGTCCTTGCGGATCGCGCGCGGCTGCACGCGCAAGCCAAAGGCGACATTCTCGAACACCGTCATATGCCGGAACAGCGCATAATGCTGAAACACAAAGCCGACATGGCGTTCGCCAGCGCCGCGCGACAGCGCGTCCTCGCCGTCGAACTTGACCGAGCCCGAATCCGGCCAGTCAAGGCCGGCGATGATCCGCAGCAACGTCGTCTTGCCGGAACCGGACGGCCCCAGCAGCGCCACCAGCTCGCCATCGGCGACCTTGAGATCGACGCCATCGAGCGCGGCGAAAGCGCCGAACTTCTTGACAATGTTCTGAACTTCAATCGCCACTGGGCCTCAGTCCTTCATCCAGATTACGTTCAAGATAGGTCTTCACGACCAATGTCACCAGCGCCAGCATGGCAAGCAACGAGGCGATCGCGAAAGCCGCCACAAACTGGTATTCATTGTAGAGGATTTCGACGAGCAGCGGCATGGTGTTGGTCTCGCCGCGAATGTGACCTGACACCACCGAGACCGCGCCGAATTCGCCCATCGCCCGCGCATTGCACAACAATACGCCGTACAGCACACCCCATTTGATGTTGGGCAATGTCACGCGAAAGAATGTCTGGAAGCCGGACGCCCCAAGCGATAACGCGGCCTCTTCCTCCTGGGTGCCCTGCTCCTGCATCAGCGGAATCAGCGCTCTTGCGACGAAGGGAAAGGTCACGAAGGTCGTCGCCAACGCGATGCCTGGCAACGCGAACAGCACCTGAAAACCGTGATCGCGCAGCCATGGCCCGAAATAGCCCTGGGCGCCGAACAGCAACACGAACACCAGGCCCGAAATCACCGGACTCACGGAAAACGGCAGATCGATCAGCGAAATCAACAAGGTCTTGCCGCGAAACTCGAACTTGGTCACGGCCCAAGCCGCCACGAGACCGAACGCCAGGTTGAGGCTGACGGAAATCGCCGCCACGCTCAGCGTCAGCCGGATCGCCGACCAGGCCTCGGGATCGCCGAGCGCCGCGATGTAAGCACCGACGCCCCTGGAGAACGCCTGCGCGAACACCAGCGCCAGCGGCAGCACGACGAAGATCGTGAGAAACGCGATCGCCAGCGCGATCAATACGTAGCGCATCGCGCGCGGCTCGGTGCGCAGGTCATCGCGCGCGGTAAAGCTTTGCGACAAGTCCTTCGTCATCATTGCCTCACGATGCCGGAGCGCGGGTCTGCGCCCAGCGTTGCAGGCGATTGATGATGAAGATGATGGCGAAGGATGCCAGCAGCATCACGACCGCGATGGCCGTCGCGTCGGCATAGCGGAATTCCGACAGCCGGATTACGATCAGCAGCGGCGCGATTTCCGAGATGTTCGGCAAGTTGCCGGCGATGAAGATGACGGAGCCGTATTCGCCCACCGCGCGCGCGAAAGCCAGCGCGAAGCCGGTCAGCATCGCCGGGATGAGGCTCGGCAGGATGACGCGATACACGATATTCCAGCGGCCCGCGCCGAGGCTGGCGGCCGCCTCCTCGATCTCCACGTCGAGATCGATCAGCACCGGCTGCACCGTGCGAACGACGAAGGGGATGCCGATGAAGACCATTGCAACGAAGATGCCGACCGGCGTGAAGGCCACTTTGATGCCGAGTTCGGCGAGGGGCGCGCCCAGCCAGCCTTTTTGCGCGAACAACGATGTCAGCGCGACGCCGGCCACGGCGGTCGGCAACGCGAAGGGAATGTCGACGATCGCATCGAACACACGGCGGCCGGGAAACCGATAGCGCACCAATGTCCAGACGATCACCATTCCCATCACGAGGTTGACGACGGCGGCGAGTAAAGCGAGCCCGAAGGATGTCTTCAAGGCGTTCAGCGTGCGCCGGCTGGTGATGATGGTCCAGAACTGCTCAAGCGACAGCTCGAAGGTTTTGAGAAACAATCCCGCCAGCGGGATGAGGACGATCAGGGATAGCCACGCCAGCGTCAGGCCCATGGTGAGCCCGAATCCCGGCAGCGTACTGCGTCGTCCCGCTGCGGTCGTCGCGCTCACGTGGTCCCCTTAAGAAATGCGTTCAGTTTTTATAGATCTGGTCGAAGATTCCACCTTCGGCGAAGTGTTCCTTCTGCGCTTTGGCCCAGCCGCCGAACACCTGATCAATCGTGAACAGTTCGACCTTGGGAAACGACGCCTCATACTTCTGAGCAATCTCGGGATCGCGCGGACGATACGAATTGCGCGCGGCGATCTCCTGACCTTCCTTGGTGTACCAGTATTTCAGATAGGCCTCCGCGACGGCGCGGGTGCCTTTCTTGTCGGCGACCGCATCAACCACCGCGATCGGCGGCTCGGCCAGGATCGAGCGCGGCGGCGCGACGATCTCGAATTTGTCCTTACCAAATTCCCGCTGCGCGAGGAATGCTTCATTTTCCCACGCCAGCAGCACATCGCCGACACCGCGCTCGACGAACGTGACCGTCGAGCCCCGCGCGCCGGTGTCGAGTACCGGCACGTTGGCGAACAGATCCCCGACGAATTTCCTGGCCTTGTCCGCGCTGCCGAATTTCTGCTCAGCATATCCCCAGGCCGCGAGATAATTCCACCGCGCGCCGCCCGAGGTTTTCGGATTGGGCGTTATGACGCTGACGCCGGGCTTGATGAGATCGTCCCAATCCTTGATGCCCTTCGGATTGCCCTTACGGACGAGAAAGACGATCGTCGAGGTATAGGGCGAGGCGTTCTGCGCCAATTTGCTCTGCCAATCCGGCGCGAGCAATTTGCGAGCCGCGATCGCGTCGATGTCATAGGCCAACGCCAACGTCACGACGTCAGCCTGCAAACCGTCGATCACCGCGCGTGCTTGCGAGCCCGAGCCGCCATGCGACTGCTTGATCTCGACGCTCTTGCCGGACTCTTTCTGATAAGCCGCCGCAAAGGCCTTGTTGAACTCGACATACAGTTCGCGGGTCGGATCGTAGGACACGTTGAGCAGCGACACATCAGCAGCATGCACCGCGCCGGCAACAAGCATGGCAGCGGCAGTGACGACAGGCAGAAGGCGGCGGATCATGACGGTCTCCGATGAGC
>JAQGJY010000245.1 GCA_028290325.1 Tardiphaga sp. | reverse complement strand
CGGGAAAATATTACATCAACGTTCACACCGAGGCGAACAAAGGCGGCGAAATCCGCGGCCAAGTGCTGAAGTAACGACACAACGTTATTCCTGGTTCGCGGGCGGCGCTTGCCGACCGCGAACCCGGCATTTCGATGAGTTCATCGTTCGATCGCATCAGGTCGTTGGGAGACCATTGATGTTGCTCGCTTACGCGTGGGATCGCTTGTCGCCGGCTTGAACAATCGAATGAGGTTCGATCGGCGAGGCGCTTATTGAAACCATGACGAAACTGCGGGTCCGCATCCGCGAAGAGGCAGATGCGTCCCGCAATGACCAACGGCAATCAGCCGTTCTTGACGCGAAAGGTTTCGTGGCAGTTCGAGCATTCCTTGCCGATGCCGGGCACGCTGGCCTTCAGCGTATCCAGATCCTTGATGTTGCCCTTGGCGGTGGCAACGGCCTTCGCGAAGCTGGCGATCGCGGCATTGAAGCCCGCCCGATCCTCGTAGATTTTTGGCGACGGACTGTAATCGCCCGGCGGCTTCAGACCTTTCGTGCTGTCGGGATACAGCGTTGGCAGTTTCTTCGCGGTGTCCGCGAACTGTGCCAGCGCGGCATCGACCGCCGCCTGATCGAACGGCTTCTCACCCTTGGCCATGGCGCTCAGGACCGTGCCCATGTTGCGGCCGTTCGCCTTCATCAGCATCTGGCCTTCATTGACCAGATCCTGCTGCGCGATGACAACGCCGTTGCCGAGCAATAACGCGGCTCCGATGAGCATTAGACGTCGCTTCATTCCTGCCTCCCCTGTGAACTGAACCCTGCTTCATCAACCGCGAAGCTGTTGGTCGTTGTTTTCAACCCCGATGGCGGCGTTTTATTTCGTCGCCATTTTCTTTTCCGCCTCGCGGATCGCCATCCAGACGCGCTCGGTCGTCGCCGGCATGTCGATGTGATCGATCTTGTATTCACGCCACAGCGCATCGACGATCGCGTTGACCATCGCCGGGCATGAGCCGATCGCACCGGCTTCGCCCGCGCCCTTGACGCCGAGCGGATTGGTCACGCAGGGCACGTTGGCGGTTTCGAACGTGAACGTCGCGCCGTCGGTGGCGCGCGGTATCGCGTAATCCATGAAGCTGCCGGTGACGAGCTGGCCGTCTTTGTCGTCGAACACCGCCTGCTCCATCAATGCCTGTCCGATGCCCTGCATCGTGCCGCCATGCACCTGCCCCGCCAGCAGCAGCGGATTCAGCGTCATGCCGAAGTCGGCAACGATCACATAATTGATGATCTTGACGCTGCCGACCGCGGGATCGATCTCGACCTCGACCAGATGCGTGCCGTTCGGAAACGTGCCGTCCGCACTCGAAAACTTTTCGCTGGCGTTGAGCTTGGCTTTGTCGACGCCGGGGCGTTTGGCGAGATCGGCGAATGAGATCGCGCGATCGGTGCCAGCGACACGAATGCTGCCATCGCTGATTTCGAGATCGGCCGCGCCGGCTTCCAGCGCGTCCGCCGCGATCTCACGCAGATTATCGCCAAGCTTCTTGGTCGCGCGCTGCACGCTGACGCCGCCCGACGGAATCGACGCCGAGCCGCCGGTGCCCAGCCCGGTCGCGATCTTGTCGGTGTCGCCCTGCACGATATGCACGCGCTCGGGCGCAAGCCCGAACTGCTCGGCGATCAATTGCGCGTAAGCCGTTTGATGACCCTGCCCGCTCGATTGCGTGCCGATCAGAACGGTAACGTCGCCGTTCGGATCGAGCGCGACATTGGCGGTTTCCTCGCCCATCGTGCCGCAGACCTCGACATAGGTGGCAAGCCCGATGCCGCGAATCTTGCCGTCCTTCTTGGCGGCCTTGGCGCGCTTGGGAAAATCCTTCCACGCGCCGATCTCCATCGCGCGCGTCATATGGCCGGCGAAATCGCCGCTGTCGTAAACCTTGCCGGTCGCGGTCGTGTAAGGCATCGCGCGCGGCTTGATGAAATTCTTTCGGCGCACCGCGTCGGGCGACATGTTCAGCTTGCGGGCGCAGGCATCGACCAGCCGCTCGACGACATAGGCCGCTTCCGGCCGCCCCGCGCCGCGATAGGCATCGACCGGCACGGTGTTGGTGAACACGGTGCGGACGCGACAATGAAACTTGGTGATGTCGTAGAGGCCCGGCAGCATGCCGGCGCCGCCGAACGGAATGTAAGGCCCGAAGGTCGACAGATAGGCGCCCATGTCGCCCATCAGATCGACATCCATCGCGAGAAACCTGCCGTCTTCCGCCAGCGCCATCTTGGCGACGGTGACGTTGTCGCGGCCCTGCGCGTCGCCGAGAAAATGATCGCCGCGATCGGCGGTCCATTTCACGCTGCGGCCGAGCTGCTTGGCGGCGACCGCGACCAGCGCGTATTCGCGATACGGAAACAGTTTGGTGCCGAAGCCGCCGCCGACGTCGGGGCAGATCACCCGCATCTTGTCGTGCGGAATCTTGAGCACGTTGTCGCACAGGATCTCGCGCAGGCGATGGCTGCCCTGGCTGCCGATCGTCATGGTGAGATGATCGCGCTTGGCATC
>JAQGJY010000242.1 GCA_028290325.1 Tardiphaga sp. | reverse complement strand
GGTTTCCGGCGGCGCTCGCGACCTGCGGACAAGGCGCCGCGGGCGGAACCGTTTGCCGGATCAGACGTCCACTGCCCGCGCGGCGACGTGATCGCCGGGCCTCCACCAACCGTGCTACAGACGGCGCAAACCCGACAGGCATTGGAGCGAGATCAAGATGAAGGTGCGTATTGCGTTGCTGGCGGTGGTGCTGATCGCAGCAGGCGGCGCCTCCTATTATTATTTCTATGCTTCGAAGCCGCAGGCCGCGCAGAAAGCTCCCGCGCCACCGGCCGAGGTCGGCGTCATCGAGATGCGCCGCGCCGATGTGCCGCTCAGTCTGATCTATGCCGGCCGCGTCGCCGGCTTTCGGATCGTCGAAATCCGCTCGCAGGTGTCGGGCATTATCCTGAAGCGCGAATTCACCGAAGGCGCGCGGGTGAAGCAGGGCGACGTGCTGTTCCGCATCGATCCACGGACCTATCAGGCGGTGCTCGACCGCGCCAATGCCCAGCTCGCGCAGACCCAGGCGACGTTGATTCAGGCCAATGAGCAGTATGATCGCATCGAGGAACTGGCGCGTCGGCAGGTCGCGACCGCCAAGCAGCTCGAAGACGCCCGCGCCGCCCGCGATCTGGCACGCGCCGCGATCCAGGGCGCGCAGGCCGACATCCAGACCGCGAAACTCAATATCGAATTCACCACGGTCAAGGCGCCGATCAGCGGCCCGACCAGCCTGACCTCGCCGCCGGAAGGCTCATTGGCGCAGGCGCAGCAGACCGTGCTGACCACGATGACGCAACTCGATCCGGCCTATGTCAATTTCTCCACCAGCGAGTCGGAGTTCGTCGATTTGCGCGACATGAATGAGGCCCGCGACAAGCCGTTGAAGCCGGAAGATATCGGCGTGACGCTGCAACTCAGCGGCGGCGGCGACGACCCGGCCAAGGGCAAACTCGACGTGTCGGCTTCGACCGTCGATCCGCGCACCGGCACGTTGCAGATCCGCGCCATCTTCCCGAACCCGGACGGCCATCTGCTGCCCAACCAGTTCGTGCGCGTGAAACTGTCGGGCATCACGCTGCAACAGGTGTTCGTCGTGCCGCAGCGCGCGGTCTCGCAGGGGCCGCAAGGGCCGTTCGTCTATGTCGTCAACGAGGGCAATAACGGCGTCTCGAACCGGCCGATCAAGCTCGACCGCGAGGTCAATGGCGGCTGGGCGGTGAGGGACGGATTGAAGGACGGCGAGCGGATCGTCGTTGACGGCGTCGCGCGCGTGCGACCCGGTGCCCCGATCAAGCCGGTGCCGGCCGATGCGACCAAGCCGGACGGGGCCAGCCCCGCGCAGACGCCCGCCACCGACTCCAAACAGGCGAAATAAATGTTCTCGAAATTCTTCATCGATCGTCCGGTTTTCGCCGCCGTCATCTCGATCATCATCGTGCTCGCGGGGCTGATCGCGATGCGCGCGCTGCCGATCGCGCAATATCCCGCGATCGTGCCGCCGGAAGTCACCGTCACCGCGAGCTATCCCGGCGCGTCGGCGCAAACCATCGCCGAAACCGTCGCCGCCCCGCTCGAGCAACAGATCAACGGTGTCGAGAACATGCTCTACATGCGCTCGACATCGACCGGCTCCGGCACGTTGACGATCTCGCTGACCTTCGCGATCGGCACCAATCCCGACCAGAACACCATCAACGTCAACAATCGCGTGCAGCGCGCGACGCCCTTGCTGCCGGCCGAGGTGGCGCGGCAGGGCGTGGTGGTGCAGAAGCGCTCGTCCGCGATCCTGCAAGTGCTGACGATGTCGTCGCCGAACAATCGTTACGACACGATCTTCATCGGCAACTACGCGCTCATCAACATCATCGACGAACTGCGCCGCACGCCCGGCGTCGGCGATGCGTCGCTGTTCGGCGCGTCGGATTACTCGATGCGAATCTGGCTGCGGCCGGACAAGCTGGCGCAGTTCAACCTCACGCCCGGCGACGTCGCCGCCGCGATCCGGGAACAGAACGCGCAATTCGCCGCCGGCCGCTTCGGCGAGGAACCGCAGAAGAATCCGACGACGTTCACCTATTCGGTGACGACGCAGGGCCGCTTCGCCGACCCGCGCGAATTTGAAAACATCATCATCCGCTCCGACGCGTTTGGCGGCGCGTTGCGCGTCAAGGACATCGCGCGTGTCGAACTCGGCGCGCTGAACTACAGTTTTTCCGCGACCTTTAACGGCGCGCCGGCGGTGCCGATCGGCATCTATCTGCAACCCGGCGCCAACGCGCTGGATGTCGCCAAGAGCGTCAAGGCGACGATGGACCAGCTCGCCAAACGTTTCCCGGACGGCATCGAATATAGAATTCCGTTCAACACGACGCGCTTCGTCGAGGTGTCGATCGAAGAGGTCATCAAGACCTTCATCGAGGCGATCATCCTGGTCATCATCGTCGTCTATATCTTCCTGCAAAGCTGGCGCGCGACGCTGATCCCCGTCATCGCCGTGCCGGTGTCGCTGATCGGCACCTTCGCCGGCATGTATCTACTCGGCTTCTCGATCAACCTGCTGACGCTGTTCGGATTGGTGCTGGCGATCGGCATCGTCGTCGACGACGCCATTGTCGTGCTCGAAAACGTCGAGCGCATCATGCGGACCGAGAAAAAATCGCCGCGCGACGCCGCTATTCTGGCGATGGAGCAGGTCTCCGGCCCCGTCGTCGCGATCGTCCTGACATTGTGCGCGGTGTTCATTCCGGTGTCGTTCCTCGGCGGCCTCGCGGGCGAACTCTATCGGCAATTCGCCGTGACGATCGCGGTGTCGGTCGTGATCTCCGGCATTGTCGCTTTGACACTCTCGCCCGCGCTCGCCGCATTGCTGTTGAAAGAGCAGCACGAGGAGCCGGCGAAACCGTTTCGCATCTTCAATCGCGGCTTCGACTGGATCACCGAACGCTACGGTGCGGTGGTGGCGTTCTTCCTCAAGCGCACCTTCGTGTCGCTGGCGGTGGTCGGCGTGATGCTGGCCGCGACGGCCTTGCTGTTCAGCAAGGTGCCGGGCAGCCTCGTGCCGCAGGAGGACCAGGGCTACGTGCTGATGGTCACGCAGTTGCCGCCGGCGTCATCGCTGAGCCGCACCCGCGCGATTTCGGCGACGACCGCCGAGGCGATCAAGAACATGCCGGAGGTGCAGGGCGTGGTGGCGCTGTCCGGCTTCGACATTCTGTCGAGCGCGCAGAAGACCAATTCCGGCGTCGCCTTCATCACGCTGAAGGACTGGGCCGAACGCCAGAAGCCATCGGAGGACGCGCGGCAGATCGCGCCGGCGCTCGGCAAACTCAACAGCCAGTTCAAGGATGGAAGCGTCTTCGGCCTGAACCCGCCACCGATTCAGGGCATCAGCACGACGGGCGGATTCGAGCTGTACTTGCAGAACCGCACCGGCGCGCCATTGCAGGCGCTGGCGGACGCGGCGAACAAGGTGGTCGCGGAAGCCGCCAAGCGGCCCGAGGTGACCGGCGTCAGCACGCAGTTCTCGACCTCGGTGCCGCAGTACAAGATCAACGTCGATCGCGACAAGGCGAAGACCCTGGGCGTGCCGATCAATTCGATTTTCGAGACCATGCAAAGCGGCTTCGGCAGCCTCTATGTCAACGACTTCACATTGTTCGGCCGCACCTATCGCGTCAGCCTGTCATCGGAATCCGATTTCCGCACCTCGCCTGACGATCTGCGCTTCATCTATGTCCGTTCCGACGCGGGCGCGATGATCCCGCTCGACGCGCTGGTGTCGGTCGATCGCGTGATCGGCCCGGATACGGTTGATCGCTTCAACATCTTCCCGGCGGCGAAAATTCTCGGCAATCCCGCGCCGGGTTATTCGTCCGGGCAGTCGCTCGCGGCGATGCAGGAGATCGTGACGGCGAATTTCGGCTCGGACTACACGATCGGCTGGACCGGCTCGGCCTATCAGGAAATCTCGACCGCCGGCACCGGCTCGCAGGGCTTCCTGTTCGGCCTGCTGATGGTGTTCCTGATCTTGGCCGCGCAATATGAGCGCTGGTCGCTGCCGCTGGCGGTGTTGACGGCCGTGCCCTTCGCGCTGTTCGGCGCGATCGTCGCCATCTGGCTGCGCGGCATCGAAAACGACATCTATTTCCAGATCGGGCTGGTGACGCTGATCGGCCTCGCCGCCAAGAACGCGATCCTGATCGTCGAGTTCGCCGCGCAACGCCATCGCGACGGATTGACGGTCTACGACGCGGCGCTCGAGGCGGCGAAGTTGCGCTTCCGCCCGATCATCATGACCTCGCTGGCGTTCATCCTCGGCGTGCTGCCGCTGGCGATCTCGACCGGCGCGGGCTCGGCGAGCCGGCATTCGATCGGCACCGGCGTGGTCGGCGGCATGATCGCGGCGACGGTGCTGGCGATCATCTTCGTGCCGATGTTCTTCAAGCTGGTGACGCGGCAGGCCGAAGGACAATCAGCGGACCAAGCGCATGTGAAAGAGGCGGCCGCCAAGGATGCGATGTAACGTCGTTCCGGGACGCCAGCGCGACTTTGCGCAAGCGAACCCGGAATGACAATCACTACCGATACACGAACGCGGCGTCATCCAGATCGATCAGCGGCAATTCGTCCTTCTCCGCCCAGTAATCCTGGCTGTGCTGCCACTCCGGCTTGTCGCCGCGTTTCGGCAGCAGATGCATGTGGCGCATCATGTAACCCGGATTGAAATTCTCCGGATCGATCCATTCCTTCAGCGCCATGTCGGCGTCGTCCGGGCGCAGCGTCGGCGTCACCTGCGCCACGCCCTTCTCGGCCATATGCGCCAGCAGCCGGCAGACGAAATCCGCGACCAGATCGGTGCGCAGCGTCCAGCTGGCGCGGAAATAGCCGAACACCCACGCCATGTTGGGCACGCCGGTGAACATCATGCCGCGATAGGTCACGGTATCGGCGAAGTTCAGCGGCTGGCCGTCGATTTCCATCGCGATGTCGCCGAGGATGCTGAGATTGAAGCCGGTCGCGGTGATGACCACGTCGGCGTCGAGTTGCTGGCCAGACTTCAGCGCGATGCCACTGGCATTGAATGTCGCGATCTCGTCGGTGACGACCGAGGCCTTGCCGCTCTTGATCGCCTTGAACAGATCGGCATCCGG
>JAQGJY010000232.1 GCA_028290325.1 Tardiphaga sp. | reverse complement strand
CGCCGGAGCGCGCGCCATTGTTGCTTCGATTGAAAAGCGCCGCTTTGAGAACCGATCTGAAGGGCAGCGGCTTCGCAAGATGCTGCGCTTTGAGAATCTTTTGTGGGATGAGGGGCAGGATGCCGTTGCGGGCATCGACGAGGCCGGAATGAGCCCGCTTGCGGGGCCCGTCGCCGCTGCCGCGGTTATCCTCAAGCCCGGCACGCGCATCACCGGTATCGACGACTCGAAAAAGCTGGATGCGAAATCGCGTGAGGCTCTTGCGAAGGAGATCAAAGAAAAGGCGGCATCATGGTCTGTCGCGTTTGTCGAAGTTGAGGAGATAGACACGATCAACATCTACTGGGCTGGCATTCTCGCGATGCGACGGGCTGTTGAAGGCCTGGGAATAGTCCCGCAGCATCTCTTGATCGACGCGAAACCTTTGAAAGAGATAGCGATCCCGCAGCAGGCGATTATCAATGGGGATGCGAAATCAGCCAGTATCGCGGCTGCTTCCATTCTAGCGAAGGTCTCGCGCGATGCGCTGATGAGAACGCTCGACACGCGTCATCCCGGTTACGGCTTCGCCGATCACAAGGGTTACCCGGTTCGCGCTCACTACAATGCCTTAGCTCAGCTAGGTGCGTGCACTGCTCATAGACGTTCGTTTGGCCCCGTGCGCGAGGTCCTTGGCTTGCCGCCGCTACCGCCCTGGCCCGCGGCGTCGGAACGCCAAAATGCCGCGGCAGGGCCTGAGGCATAAGGCCTACAGCCGCGAGTTGCGCGAAGACGCCGCGCCGGATCTATTGTTGCAAGTGTCTAGCGCAAGCCTTCAGCGGCCCGTTCCCCGATAGCCATGCGTTTCATCGCTACAGAACAAAATCCAGATAGGCAGCAAACGATGCGTCGCAAACACTTAAGGTTGATTTCGTCTGGCCTCGAGCTTTGCCCACACATGCTCCTACCTTCGTAGTACCTGGCCGACAATGTCTACCGAAAATCGCGCGTCTTTACCTTGATGCTGTCGATATGCAGATCGCGGATGTAAATATCGCGGGTCCGCAGGCCTTTCGGCGGCAGATCGCGCGGATCACAGCCGTTGCTGCCGCGGTGGAATTCGTCACCGCGCCCATGCGGCAGTGGAAAGCTTTCATCACGCTCGCCAACGTCCGAGAGTTCGGCGGACATGTCCGTCAGTCTGTTGGCGACGAGATGCACGACGTCGCCTTCCCTCTGCACCCGGCCGTAAACGGCGATCATGCTGGCGGCGAGAATGATCGGACGTTGACTTTCATAAAGGGAAGGCCAGACCACCAAGTTGGCAATGCCGCTCTCGTCCTCGATCGTGATGAACATCACGCCTTTCGCGGACCCCGGCTTCTGACGCACGAGCACGATCCCGGCGGTAGTGAGCCACTTGCCGTCGCGCGCTGCCATCGCCTGCGCGCAGTTTACGATGCGGCGGCGCGACAAATCCTCGCGCAGGAACGACAGCGGATGACGGCGCAGCGACAAGCCGACGTGACGATAATCCTCAACGACCTCGCCTCCCGAAGTCATCGGTCTTAGTTCGACGTCTGGTTCAGCAATCTCGTTGACGGTTCGGGCTTCACGTTCGGCGGCGGCCGCAAACAGAGCAAGCGGTTCGTCGCGCAGCGCCTTGATCGCCCAGAGCGCGTCGCGACGGGCGAGACCCAAGGAATCGAACATCGCGTCGGCGTCAGCAAGTTCGACAAGGGTCGCAGCCGGGATCCGCACTCGGCGCCACAGATCATCGACGGATTCAAACGGTCGATCAGCACGTGCCGTCACGATGGTCGCGCCGTCTTTGTTGGCGAGACCACGAACCATACGCAGTCCCAGCCGCACAGCGAAGCGTTCGTCGTCGATCGGTTCCAGCGTACAGTCCCAGCGGGACGCATTGATGCAGACTGGCCGAACTTCGACGCCATGATCGCGCGCGTCACGAACGATCTGGGCTGGCGCATAGAACCCCATTGGTTGCGCATTGAGAAGCGAGGCGCAGAACACGTCCGGATGCCAGCATTTGACCCACGACGAGGCATAGGCAATCAAGGCGAACGACGCTGCGTGGCTTTCCGGGAATCCGTATGATCCGAACCCTTCCAGTTGGCTAAAGGTGCGCTCCGCAAAGTCGAGTTCATAGCCCCGCGCGACCATGCCCTCGACGAGCTTAGTCTTGAAGGCGCTTACGCCGCCGGTGAATTTGAAGGTCGCCATCGCTCGGCGCAGTTGGTCCGCTTCGCCCGGCGTAAAGCCAGCGCATTCGATGGCCACACGCATTGCCTGTTCCTGGAATAGCGGGACACCCAATGTTTTGCCGAGCACCTTCTCGAGTTCGGCCGTGGGATAGACAACAGCCTCCTTGCCCTCGCGCCGGCGCAGATAGGGATGCACCATGTCGCCCTGGATCGGTCCCGGCCGAACGATCGCAACCTGCACAACGAGGTCATAAAACGTCCGCGGCTTCAGACGTGGCAGCATCGACATCTGCGCACGGGACTCGATCTGGAAGGTGCCAAGCGTGTCGGCCTTACGGATCATCGCATAGGTCCGCGGTTCCTCAGGCGGGATCGTCGCGAGATCAAGCTCGATACCTTTCGAGTTTTTCAGGAAATCGAACGCATGCTTCATGCAGGTCAGCATACCCAGTGCCAGAACGTCGACTTTCATGAACTTGAGCGCGTCGATGTCATCCTTGTCCCATTCAATGACCTGCCGGTCAGCCATCGCCGCTGGCTCTATCGGGACAAGTTCGTCGAGGCGGTCACGAGTCAGCACGAAGCCGCCGGGATGCTGCGACAGGTGCCGCGGCGTGCCAATGAGTTCGCGGGCCAGATCCAGTGCGAGCCGCAGCCGTCGATCGGACAGGTTGAGGTTGAGCCCTTCGACGTGCTTGGGCTCGACTCCGTCCTCCGACCATCCCCAGACCTGGGACGACAGCATCCGTATAAGATCCTCCGTCAAGCCCAGCGCCTTGCCGACATCGCGCAGCGCACCCTTGGCGCGATAGCGGATCACCGTCGAGCAAAGTGCTGCATGATTACGGCCGTAAGTTTCGAACACCCATTGCATCACGATCTCGCGGCGCTCATGCTCGAAATCCACATCGATGTCAGGCGGCTCACGACGCTCTTCGGAGACAAAGCGTTCGAATAGCAGATCGTTTCGGGATGGATCGATCGAGGTGATACCAAGGACGAAACAGACCGCACTGTTAGCGGCGGATCCTCGGCCCTGACACAGGATTTCCTTGCTACGCGCGAACCGTACGATCGAATTGACCGTCAAAAAGTATGGCGCGTAGTTGAGACGCTTGATCAATTGAAGTTCGTGATCGAGCTTGCCCTTCACGCTATCAGGCAATCCTTCGGGAAAGCGGCTCTTCGCGCCCTCCCAGGTCAGTTGCTCAAGCGCCTGCTGCGGGGACAGCCCCGGCAGCGTCCGCTCCTCCGGATATTGATAGGCAAGTTCATCGAGACTGAAACGACATTTTGCCGCGATTTCGGACGTTCTCGCGACCGCATCCGGATAGCGCGCAAACAAGCGAGCCATCTCCTGCGGTGGCTTGATGTAGCGGTCGGCGTGTCGTTCACGCCGAAAACCCACGTCGTCGATTGTCTTGCCGTGGCGCACGCAGGTGACGACGTCCTGAAGAATGCGCCGCCGCGGCTCATGGAACAGCACATCATTGGTGACAACGGTCGCAACCTTCATCTGCTGAGCGAGCGCATTCAATTCATGGAGCCGCATTTGGTCGTTCGGTCGCCGCCGTAGCGTCAGCGCCATGTAAGCACGATCGCCGAAAGCGTCGCGCAACTTGCGGAGCCGCAGCGCACACAGATCGTCTGCGGCGTCCGGAATGAGGACAGCTATCAATCCTTCATTCCAGTCCAGCACATCGCTCCAGTTGAGGATGCACTTTGCCTTGCCGCCGCGTTTCTTGCCGACAGAGAGCAATCGGCACAGCCGCGAATAGGCCGGACGATCCGTCGGGTAGACGAGCAGCGACATGCCGTCGTCGAGATCGAGACGGCAGCCGACGATAAGGCGGATGCCTGTCGTCTTCGCCGCTTCATGGGCCCGCACGATCCCGGCGAGACTGTTTCGGTCGACGATCGCCAGCCCCGCGAGACCCAGCAGCGACGCCTGTGCGAACAGCTCCTCGCAGGACGAGGCACCGCGCAAGAAGGAGAAATGCGATGTGACTTGGAGCTCCAGATAGCTCACGCGAAGATTCCGTGCAGGTACCACGCATGCGAGCCGGTCGAGGCATCTTGGCCGTCGCCGGCACGGAAAATCCAGAAGCGCTCGCCGGCTTCGTCCTCGACCCGAAAATAGTCGCGGACCGCGACCAGTTCGGTATCGCCTTTCCACCATTCGCCGAATATGCGTTCTGGTCCGTCGGCGCGCTTGACCCGGCGACGGATGCCGCGCCACGAGAACACGACCGGTGGGTGATCCGGCAGCACGGCAACGGTGTCGATCCGCTCCGGCGGTGAGATCAGCCGCGACGGGCGCGGCCAATCAGCCGGCCAATGATCCGTAACCTGTGCCGCGACGGCAGCCACGCGCGCGACCGAACGCTCCGGTACATCACTCGCCACGGCGCTGTAGCTGTAGACCGATGTCGCACCGACGCGATTGGATAGCATGTCGATCAAATCGGACACGTCGACATCAGGCTCTTCGATCAGCGCAGAGATCGACTGTTTCGGGCACAGTGGCTCCGCCAACGTTGCCGCCAGACGCATGATCTCGATGCCGAAGCCCGGCTCGATCTTCTCGATCCTGTCGCACAATAGACGCGTCAGTCGGCGGAGGTCTCGCGTTGCCGTGGATGTCCCAACCCGGATCGCCTCGACGCGATTGTCGACGCAATGAAACAGAAGGTCCAGCCGGCGGGCACCGAGACCGCGCGTCTCCAACGCGGCCGCCAATTCGACCACAAGTTTGCCGGTGTAGCGATGAAGGGTCTCCGGCGCGCCGATCGGTTCGGCGAACACGCGCCGCACCTCCATGATGTCGGGCGAGCGGACCGGCTCGATCGGCTCGGGTAAAACGCCGTGAGCCTGATCAAGCCGCCGACAGATCTGCTGACCGAACCGCAGCGTAAGCGGGGCCCGCGGTGTGGAAGCCAGTTGGGCGATAGTCCTAAAACCAAGTCGTCGAAGTGCCTGACCAATATCGGCATCGAGCCGCAGTGCCGAGACCGGCAACGGGGCGATCGCTCGAGCCGCTGGCGCAATGGCTCTCAGGCCGGCAGAGAACCTAGCCAGGGCATGGGACGCGCCCCAGCTGTCAGAGACAGCTGCTTGAGCCGATATGCCGACCTCGCCTAGTCGCCTGACGACGTCAGACAGCACGGCCTCCTCACCGCCGTGCAGATGCTCGGCACCGGTCAGGTCAATGACCAGTCCCGACGGCGGGTCGGGAGCGGCGATCGGAGAATATCGTAGCGCCCAAAGCGCCAAACGGTCGAGTGCCCTGCAATCGGCAATCGGATCCGCATCGTGCACGACGAGACCCGCGACGAGAGCCTGCGCTTTTGATGCTGCCATGCCGATGCGGACGCCGGCAGCACAAGCAGGCGCTGTTGCCGCCAGCACAACGCGACCGCGCCCTTCCCGACCAACGAGCACAAAGGGGCAATCAGGCGGAGGTCCGCCATGCGTCCTGCGCCAGCGGTCGGTGGGCCAGGTCGGCAGGTAGACCGAGACGACCCTTGGCATCGCAAGCCTCTACGATAAAGTCCGCGCTTTCTCCGGCACGGCATCGGATCAGTTCCAGCTGCCAGCGTGCCCGGCCAACGCCTGGCACGGGTAAGGGTGTCGAGGGCAGGGCCGTCACACGCCACCGCGTCGTCGCGGCCGTCGGCTGCCCGAAATCAGCAGCCTCTGCCTGTCGGCGCCAACGGCGGATCGCAATGCCGATGGTGCCGGATGCCTCTGCGGCCAGTTGCAGCCGTCTTGAGCCCGTCATCGACAGGCGGGCGACTTCTGCGACCGCTGCGCCAAGCCCCTTGTGTCGGAGCCCCTCCTCGAAGCAGGCCAGCACCGTCTTCTCGTCGCCGCACTCGACGAAGATCACGCGGGATGCCGGCAGGCCGGCCTGCGCAACGGCCGGCGCGAACAGATCAGCACGGGTGAAGCACCACAGAACCTTGCCTTTGGTCCGACCGGCGATCCCAGCTGCGAACAAGGCCGCAGCGGCACCATGGACAGAGCCGTTGCCGCCACCGGCCACCTCGTGCAGGGCGCCGACGGCTAGGCCGCCTCCCGGCAGTACCCGATCGATTTCGTCCACCCCGAACGCCAGCGTGTCCCGACCTGACCGTGGTGCGGCAAGGCGTTCGATGCGATCGCGTAACTGTTCGATAACGGTACTCGGCACTCGAAACCCATAGAATTGGAGGCGCGGCCGCCTCAACAGTTCTTGATTTGTTCTATGATGCCTGCAAGAGTCAATCGGGGAATCTCGTTCGATGCCGTTCAGCCGCCAAGCTTTCAGCGAAGTCTTTGCAGCGTAACGCAGAATCACCGAGTCTATTTTTTGTGATGGACGGATCATGCTGACGACCGTAACCGGCTCCTACCTCGATGCGCTCAATCCGGAGCAACGCCGTGCCGTCGAGCATGGGATAGATGTGGACGGTACCGTCGGTGCCCCGCTGCTGGTCATCGCCGGGGCCGGCTCCGGCAAGACCAACACGCTCGCCCATCGCGTCGCCCATCTGATCGTACGCGGCGCGGATCCGCGACGCATTTTGCTGATGACGTTTTCGCGCCGCGCTGCTTCCGAGATGGCGCGCCGTGTCGAGCGTATCGCTCGCAAGGTCATGGGCGACAAGGCGTCAGTGATGACAGATGCCTTGGCTTGGGCTGGCACCTTCCACGGCATCGGTGCGCGGCTCCTGCGCGAATATGCCGAGCGGATCGGTCTCGATCCGGCGTTCACGATCCACGATCGCGAAGATGCCGCCGATCTGATCAATCTGATCCGGCACGAACTTGGATATTCCAAGACGGCGAGCCGCTTCCCGACTAAAGGCACTTGCCTCTCAATCTACTCGCGCTGCGTGAACGCGGAGCTGCCGGTCGAAAAAGTGCTGGGACAGTTTTTCCCGTGGTGCTCCGGATGGGCAACAGAATTGAAGG
This sequence comes from Tardiphaga sp., assembly GCA_028290325.1. GTDB lineage: Bacteria > Pseudomonadota > Alphaproteobacteria > Rhizobiales > Xanthobacteraceae > Tardiphaga. The sequence goes on along the minus strand of JAQGJY010000232.1, from coordinate 3,275 downwards.
CGTTGTTCGCCGGCTACGTCGACGCCAAGCAGACGCAGAACGTGCTCGATTACGACGACCTCCTGCTCTACTGGTCGCAGATGATGTCGGACAGTGCCCTCGCCGACGAAATTGGTGCCCGTTTCGACCATGTGATGGTCGATGAATATCAGGACACAAACCGTCTTCAGTCGTCGATCCTGCTTGGGCTTAAGCCCAGCGGGCGCGGGCTGACCGTCGTCGGCGATGACGCCCAGTCGATCTACGCGTTTCGGGCGGCAACGATCCGCAACATCCTCGACTTTCCCGATCAATTTTCGCCGCGAGCTGCGATTATCACACTCGATCGCAACTACCGTTCGACGCAGCCTGTGCTGTCCGCCGCAAACGGCGTGATCGGTCTTGCGAAAGAACGCTTCACTAAGAACCTCTGGACGGACCGGATCGCCTCGCAAAAGCCACAACTTGTCGCCGTCCGCGACGAAGCCGATCAGGCGCGTTACATCGTTGAGCAGGTGTTGGCGAATCGCGAGGAAGGCAATGAACTCAAGCATCAGGCGGTGCTGTTTCGAACGTCGTCCCATAGCGGACCGTTGGAGATCGAACTGACCCGCCGCAACATTCCGTTTGTGAAATTCGGCGGACTCAAGTTTTTGGATGCCGCGCACGTCAAGGACATGCTTTCGCTGCTGCGCTTCGTCGAAAACCCGCGTGACCGCGTCGCGGGTTTTCGTATCCTGCACCTCCTTCCAGGTGTAGGACCCTCCTCGGCACAACGCGTACTGGACCAGATGGCAGAGGCCGCCGATCCGATCGGAGCGCTCTGCGGTTTTCCCGCCCCGGCCCGTACCGGCGACGACTGGAAGACCTTCATCGAGACGATCTGCAATCTGCGCTGTTCAGAATGGCCGGTTGACTTAGAACGCGCACGGTTGTGGTACGAGCCGCACCTCGACCGAATCCATGAGGACGCCGAGGTCCGCAAGGCCGACTTGATCCAGCTTGAACAGATCGCATCAGGCTACGCGACGCGCGAACGGTTTCTAACCGAGCTGACGTTGGACCCGCCGGATGCGACCAGCGATCAGGCCGGCGTACCGCTGCTCGATGAGGACTATCTGATCCTGTCGACAATTCATTCCGCTAAAGGCCAGGAGTGGAAGTCCGTCTTCGTACTGAACGTCGTCGACGGCTGCATGCCGTCTGATCTCGGTACTGGCACATCCGCCGAACTCGAGGAAGAACGTCGACTGCTGTATGTCGCAATGACACGCGCCAAAGACGATCTGCATCTCGTCGTGCCGCAGCGCTTCTTCACGCACGGTCAGCACGCGCAGGGCGATCGCCATGTCTATGCCTCACGGACGCGTTTCATTCCGGAAGCGCTGCTGATGCATTTCGAGCGGACTAGCTGGCCATTAGCCGGGGCCGGCGCTGCAGCCGTCGGCAGCCAGGGCCCGCGGGTCGACGTCGGTGCCCGCATGCGGGCGATGTGGCGCGGATACAATTTGGCGCGAGCGATCGGTCGCGGGGATTTGGAAGTTGCGATGTGCAATCTGTATTCGATGACCACGAACGTCGAGGCGATCCGCCGCCTTTTCGCCGTCGATCCTGCGAGCGACCTTTCAGGCAATCTGCCGTCGATGCCCGGCATCTTTCCAGACTATCCCGCTCCAATCGTCCGCAATGCCGAAAGTGGGCGACAATTGACGTTGGCACGCTGGGGTATGCCGTCGTCGCAACTTGCCTTAATGGAGGCCACCAAGAAACGCGCGGCCAAGATGGAAGCAAAGGGAAAGCCCGTCGACTTCAAGGAACTGTTACGGGTGGAGCCCGATGGCGGCACGACCAATATTCGCAACGTCGCCTCGAAACACTGGCAGCGTTGGCTCGGTCCGGCAAACCGCTGCGTCGTGCCGTTCACATCTTTCAGTGAATTTAACAAGACCGCCGGCGGTGACATCTGGTTCGCGCTTGACGAGTCTCGCCCGCTCGCCTGTTTCGCTGGTGTGTGGACGAGTTGGACCTCCGTCCGCAAGGTCCGCGAAGGCGAAACGACGAACGATTTGTTCGCCTTCCTGACGACAGAACCGAACGCCGAGGTCGGTGCGATCCACCCAAAGGCCATGCCGGTCATACTGACAACGCCGGATGAGGTCGAGATCTGGATGCGCGCGCCGACGCAAGAGGCGTTGGGACTGCAGCGGCCGCTTCCAGACGGGACGCTGCGGATCGTGGCGCGCGGAACCAAAAAGGACGGCGAGTTGGCGGATTGACGATGCAGGATGACCGAGATCTACCGAGCCCTCCCGTGCAGCGCAAGATTATCCATGTCGATATGGATGCGTTCTACGCCTCGGTCGAACAACGCGACAATGCGGAGCTTCGCGGCAAACCTGTCGCCGTCGGCGGCTCGCGCGAGCGTGGCGTCGTAGCGGCCGCTAGTTATGAAGCACGCAAGTTCGGCGTGCGATCTGCGATGCCGTCGGTCACTGCACGGCGGCAATGTCCGGATCTAATCTTCGTCAAGCCGCGCTTCGAAGTCTACAATGCGATCAGTCAGCAGATCCGCGCGATCTTTGCCGATCACACGCCGATCATCGAGCCGCTGTCCCTCGACGAAGCCTATCTCGACGTCACCGAGAACATCCAGAACATCCCGCTCGCACGCGATATCGCGCTGGCCATAAGGGCAAAGATTAAGGCTGAGACCGGTCTGAACGCATCAGGGGGCATCTCTTACAACAAGTTCTTGGCCAAGCTTGCGTCGGACCACCGCAAGCCGAACGGTCAATACGTGATCCCCCCGGAAATGGGTCCGGCGTTCGTCGAAACCTTGCCGGTCGGCAAATTCCACGGCATCGGCCCTGCGACAGCTACGAAGATGCATGCACTTGGTCTTCGCACCGGTCTTGACATCCGAAAACAGACTTTGCCGTTTCTGGAAGCGCACTTCGGCAAATCCGGCAAGCACTATTATTGGATCTCGCGCGGCATCGATGAACGTCCCGTCCGCGCGAATCGCATCCGGAAATCCGTCGGCGCGGAAAATACGTTTCCGAACGATTTAACGGACTTTGGCGCCATGGTCGCCGAACTGCAGCCACTCGTCGATAAGGTCTGGCGACATTGCGAAAGCACTGGCAACCGCGGTCGCACAATTACACTGAAGGTCAAGTTCGCGGACTTCGAGATCGTGTCGCGAAGCCGTTCTTTGACGGAGCCGATCGATAACCGATCCACTCTGGAGCGAGGGGCTTCTGATCTGCTCCAAAAACTGATGCCTTTGCCGAAGG
>JAQGJY010000225.1 GCA_028290325.1 Tardiphaga sp. | reverse complement strand
GGAAGCCGGCCTGATCCGGATTGACGAAGCCGTTCATCAGCGCCAGCGCCGAGCCCGCCAGCGATGCATAGACGGCGGCGATGACAAAGGCCTGCAACTTGAAACGATTGACATCGACACCGGCGACGCGGGCGGCGATCTCGCTGTCGTGCAGCGCGCGAAAGGCGCGGCCTGTCGGCGTGTCGTCAAGATTGAGCGCAATCCACGTCCCGGCCAACAACAGTGCGCCGGTGATCCAGTACCAGGTGTCGGAGCCCGAGGCGCGCCAGCCGAACAAAGTCAGCTTCGCCACCGACATGCCGTCCGGTCCGCCGGTCCAGCGGCTTTCCGTCGTTATGATGAGCGCGACCAGCACCCCGAAACCGAGCGTGGCGATGGCGAGGTAGTGCCCCTTGAGCCGCAGGATCGGCCGCCCGACGAGGAAAGCCAGCAGCGCCGAGAGGCCGACGCCAATCAGCAGTGCCGCCAGCGGCGGGATGCCGAGATGCGTCGGGCCGATCGCCACCGCGTAAGCGCCGATGCCGAAGAAACCGGCATGACCGAGACTTACTTGCCCGGCTTTGCCCATCAGGATGTTGAGACCGATCGCGGCGAAGGCCGACACCCACACCAGCGCGGCCACGCGGAAATAATAGCTCGATGGAAACGCCAGCGGCAGCACGGCGATGATCACCGCCAGCGCGACCAGGGTCGTGTAGCGATGGCTCAGGTAACGCATCATCAGACCCGGTTCACGGCACGGCGGCCGAACAGGCCCTGCGGCGCCGCGAACAGCACGCCGAGAATGACCAGAAACGCGAACGCATCCTTATAGGTCGAGGACAGGTAGCCGGCGCCGAACGACTCCAGCAGGCCGAGCAACAGACCGCCGGCGACCGCGCCGAGCGGATTGCCCATGCCGCCGAGCATCGCCGCCGCAAAGCCTTTGAGCGCGAGCAAGGTGCCGACGTCGTAGCTCGTCAGCGTGATCGGCGTGATGAGAATGCCCGCGATCGCGCCGATCGCGGCCGAACCGCCGAACGCCAGCGCCATGACGGTCGCGGTGTTGATGCCGACGAGCTGCGCGGCGAGACGATTGGCGGCCGTTGCAAGCACCGCCTTGCCCATCAAGGTGCGTTCGAGAAACAGATACAGCGCCAGCACGATGACCGCCGTGCCGCCGAGCACCCAGAAGCTCTGCGGCTGCACGGCCGCGCCGAGCAGGTTGACCGGCGCATCGCCGGAAAATGACGGCAGCTTGTGAAACTGCTTGTCGAACACGATCTGGGCCGCGCCACGCAGCAGGATTGACGCGCCGATCGTGATGATGATGAGCGTCACCGCGGACGCGCCGCGCGCCGGCGCGATCGCGAACCAGTACAGCATCAATCCAACCACGATCGCGGCGCCGATCGCGATCAAGGCGGCGAGAGGCAGCGGCGCCCCGGCCGCCGAGGCAAATACCGTGACCATGCCGCCGAGCATGACGAATTCGCCCTGCGCGAAGTTGACGACGTCGGAGGCGTTGTAAACCAGCGTGAAGCCGAGCGCGACCAGCGCATAGACCGCGCCGACCGTGAGCCCGGACATGAGGAACTGGACGAATTCGGACATGGGATCGGCAAGTCCTTTACGACTTCAGCTTCGCATCACACCGACGTTCGCGACAGTTCCCTCTTGCATCGTGGGACGAACAGGCGTGACGACACCGCGCTCTCCGGAATGACGTCGCCATCAGCTGCCCGGCGTGACCAGCGTCCAGTCGCCGTTCTTCACTTCGAGCATCTTGAACGCGGTCAGGTCGAGGCCGAGGTGATCCGTCGGCGACATCGTCACGATGCCGCCGGTGCCGACAAATCCCTTGGTCTTCTCAATCTCATCGCGGGTCTTCTTTGGATCGGTGGAGTTCGCGCGCTTCATCGCCTCGACGAGAATGAAGAGGCCGTCATAGGCATGGCCGCCGAAGGTGGAAACCGGTTGCTTCGCCGTGTCCTCGTAGGTCTTCTTGTAATCGACCACGACCTTCTTCTGCGGATCGCTGTCCGGCAGCTTGTCACCGACGAGCAACGCCGCCGCCGGCAGACGGACGCCTTCCGCCGCCGCCCCCGCAAGATCGATGAAGCTCTTCGAGGCGACGCCATGGCTTTGGTAGAACGGCGTCGCCGTCATGCCCAATTGCGCGTAGTTGCGGGTCACAATCGCCGGGCCCTGACCGAAACCCGGATTGATGACGGCCTGAATGCCGGCGGTGTTCTTGATCTTGGTGAGCTGCGAGGTCATGTCGCTGTCGCGCGGCCCGTAGGTCTCTTCGGTCACGATCTGCACATTATAGGTCGGCGCGACCTTGACGCATTGCGCGCGCATCGATGCGCCGAAGCCATCGGTGCCCGAGATCATCGCGATCTTGGTGAAGTTGCGCTGCTTCAGATTCTCGAAAATCTTCTCGCAGGCCATCTTGTCCGTGTGCGGTGTCTTGAAGATGTATTTGCGAACCGGATCGATCACTTCGATCGCGCCGGCCAGCGAGATAAACGGCACCTGCGCCTCCTCAAACACCGGGACCATCGCCATCGTCGTGCCGGTGGTGGAGCCGCCGACCATCGCGACGACCTTGTCGTCCTCGATCAAACGGGTGGCAAACGTGCGCGCCTTGTTGGCGTCGCCGCCATCGTCATAGATCACCAGTTCGATCTTCTTGCCGCCGATGCCGCCGGCCGCGTTGATCTTCTCGACATACATTTTCAACGTCTTGTCTTCGGGTTCGCCGAGGAACGACGCCGGTCCGGTGACGGACAGCACCGATCCGATCTTGACCGTGCCTTGCGCAAGCGCCGACGTCGTCGCCAGCAGGGCCCACGCGCCGGCCGCGACAAGACATTTCAATGGCGTCGATGAAATCATGGTGTCCCTCCCGATCGGTCGCTGCCCGGTTGTCCGGGCTTGTGCGCCTTGAATCTGCTTTTGCAGTCTGGCCCATCGCGGAAGGTTTGTCCCGCGACCAAAGCTCCACAGTCCGATCCTCAATATAATTGACCGAACGGTTGGTCAATAGTAACGTTCGGGTCCAACGGCGCGCGATCGACGCGCCGAGGCGGGGACGCGCGATGAGTGATACCGGGACAATCGACAGGTCCGATCCGCAAGCATTGGCGGAAGCCTGCGCGGCGGCGATGTGGCGCAACGATCGCGCCAGCCAGGCACTCGGCATGGCGATCCAGCGCGTCGCGCCCGGCGAAGCCGTGATGACGATGCCGATCCGCGCGGACATGACCAACGGCTTCGATATCTGCCATGGCGGCTACATGTTCACGCTGGCCGATTCCACCTTCGCCTTCGCTTGCAATACCTATGGCCAACGCACCGTCGCGCAGCAATGCGCCGTCACGTTTCTGCGTCCGGTTAAGGCCGGTGCGACGCTGACCGCGCATGCGATCGAGCGCGCGAAGTCTGGCCGCAGCGGCATCTACGATGTCACCGTGCGCGATGAGAACGATGCGGTGGTCGCGGAATTCCGCGGCCATTCGCGCGGCATCGCCGGCGACATTCTCGCGGTCGATCAGTAGATTCGGGAGGCAGACGTGGGGCAGATTCCGTTACGCAAACTGACCGAGCTGAAACCGCGGCCGGCAGCGCTTGATCACTTCGAAGTGGCGTCGGCTGACGAATTGAGAGCGTGGCAACGCGATCAGCTGCGATGGTCGTTGCGCCATGCCTATGACAACGTGCCGCATTATCGCGCCGCCTTCGATGCCGCGGGCGTGCATCCGGACCATCTCACCAGCCTCGATGATCTGGCGAAATTTCCGTTCACGACCAAAGGCGATCTGCGCGCGAACTATCCGTTCGGGATGTTCGCGGTGCCCGAAACACAGATCGCGCGGCTGCATGCCTCGTCGGGCACCACGGGCAAGCCGACCGTCGTCGGTTATACGACAGCGGACATCGATACATGGAGCGATGTCGTCGCGCGCTCGATCCGCGCCGCCGGCGGCCGCGCCGGCATGAAGCTGCACAATGCCTACGGCTACGGGCTGTTCACCGGCGGGCTCGGCGCGCATTACGGCGCCGAGCGGCTCGGCTGCACGGTGATCCCGGTCTCCGGCGGCATGACCGAACGACAGGTGCAGCTCATCACGGACTTCAAGCCCGATATCATCATGGTCACGCCGTCTTACATGCTGGCGATCCTTGATGAGTTCAGGAAACAGGGTCTCGATCCGCGCCAATCCTCGCTGCGCGTCGGCATCTTCGGCGCGGAGCCGTGGACCAATGCGATGCGCGAGGAAATCGAGGAAGCCTTCGATCTGCACGCGGTCGATATTTACGGCCTCTCCGAAGTGATCGGACCAGGCGTCGCCAGCGAATGCGTCGAGACCAAGGACGGGCTGCATATCTGGGAGGATCACTTTTATCCGGAGATCATCGACCCGCTGACCGGCAAAGTGCTGCCGGATGGCGCCGAAGGCGAACTTGTTTTCACGTCGCTCACCAAACAGGCGATGCCGGTGATCCGCTATCGCACACGCGACCTGACGCGACTATTACCAGGCACCGCGCGCGCGGTGCGCCGCATGGAAAAGGTGACGGGCCGCACCGACGACATGATCATCCTACGTGGCGTCAACGTGTTCCCGACCCAGATCGAGGAAAAGCTGCTGACGATTCCGGCTTTGTCGATGCACTATCAGCTCGTGCTGTCGCGGGCCGGCCGCATGGACGAGATGGATATCAACGTCGAGGCCCGCCCGGATGCGTCCGCGTCGGACCGCGAAGCCGCCGCGGCGCGGCTGCAGCATGTGGTCAAGGAGACGATCGGCATCACCGCGCGCGTCAACGTTGGCGATCCCGATACCATCGAACGTTCCGCCGGAAAGGCGAAACGCATCATCGACCAAAGGCCGCCGGCATGAACCGAGTCCCAGTCGTTTATCGTCTTGAGGAGCACCATTCCACGTCCGTCGTGGAGCGGGATTGCTTCGCGCCGCTCGCGATGACGAGCGCTCCTTCGGCATCCGTCGCCCAAGGACTCATGACCTGAAATGGCCCGTCCCCGCGCCAATAATTACGACGACAAGCGCCGCACCATCCTCGATCGCTCGGCGGAGTTGTTTTCCGAATACGGCTACGACCGCGCCTCGATGAATCGCATCGCGGAAGCCTGCGGCGTCTCGAAGGCGAACCTCTATCACTACTACAAGGACAAGGATGAGTTGCTGTTCGACGTCATCCGCTTTCACCTGCAAACTCTGGTGGAAGTCGTGGCCGCCGCGCGCGATGAAGGCCTCGCGCCATTCGACCAATTGCGTGCCTATGCCGCCGCGCTGCTCGAGGCCTATCGCGACGCCGACGCGCAGCACAATGTCCAGATCAGCAGCATGCGGTTTCTCTCCGACGAGCGGCAGGTCGCGCTGAAAAGCATGGAGCGCGATCTGGTGCTGACCTTTTCCGATGCCGTCGCTGGCGTCGCGCCGCATTTGAAAGGCACCACGATGCTGAAGCCGGTCACCATGTCGCTATTCGGCATGGTGAACTGGCATTACCTCTGGTTCAAAGGCGGCGGCCCTGTCAGCCGCGCCGATTATGCCGATCTGGTGACGCGCCTGATCGCCGATGGCGCGCGCAATATCGCGGCGGCGCCGGCGACGACGCCGAAACGCGCCGCCGCGACCCGCAAGTGATGATCCCTTCAACAGCAGAGCGTCAGCATGAAGCTTGATAGTTTTATTCGCGGCCGATGGAGCTCCGCACAAGGCGACCTCATCGACATTGCCAGCGCCGTCTCGGGCGAGATCGTCGCGCGGGCGACCAGCGGCGGGCTCGACATGCGTGAGGCGCTGGCTTACGCGCGCGACACCGGCGGCGGCAATCTGCGCAAGCTGACGTTTCATCAACGCGCGGACCTGCTGAAACGACTCGGCCAGACTATCGGCGAGCGAAAAGACCAACTTTATGAATTGTCGCTGCTCGCGGGCTGCACGCGCCATGATGCGATGATCGACGTCGATGGCGGCATCGGCGCGCTGATGGTCTATGCCGGCAAAGGGCGCCGCGAATTGCCGAACGCCAAATTCCTGATGGACG
>JAQGJY010000195.1 GCA_028290325.1 Tardiphaga sp. | reverse complement strand
CGTCCCATGCGGTGTCGCCGATCCGCGCTACGGCGTCACCAGCCTGCGCGTTATCGGCGTCACCGCGTCGATGGCGGATGTGGACGACGCGCTGCGGCTTTCGTACGCCGAGGTGTACGGACCCTCGCAGCCTGTGCCGCGAATGGACGCGATGAGTTAGGGCGCGACGCGGTTGCGGTCGCTGTCGATGGCGCCAGCCATCATCGCGTCGGCCAGCGTGCCGCACACCCTAGAGTGTTGGCAGCGCGGCGAAATCATGCGCACCGCGTCGCCTAAGCTCGTCCGCCGTCGCGTCATGGCTAACGACATCGGTGACACGCGCCATCGACGGTCCGTTCCAACAAGCGGCGATCATCGCATCGACGATGATGGCGTCACCCCGCGAATACGGCCTCGACGCTACCGTCGCGGCGATTGCGCACCCAGCCTTGAAGGCCGCGTGATCGCGCTTCGTCGACCGTCCAGGCCCGATAGCCGACGCCCTGCACGCGACCGCTGATCGCGACGTGCTTGATCGCGTCAGCGCTCAAGCAAATTCCAGAATCATGGCATCGACGGCCAGCGTCGCGCCGGCGGCGGCGTGAATCTTCTTCACGGTGCCATCGCGTTCGGCGCGCAGCACATTCTGCATCTTCATCGCCTCGACGACCGCCAGCGTCTCGCCGGCCTTGACCTCTTGGCCTTCGGCGACGGCGATCGACACGACGAGGCCCGGCATCGGGCACAGCAATTTCTTGCCGGTATCCGCCGCGACGCTGATCGGCATCAAGGTCGCCGCGGCGGCTTCCGCCTCGGTGTAGACATTGACGACAACCTCGAAGCCCTGATGCGCCATGCGCAGCGCGGCGTTGACGGGGCGGACCTGCATGGCGATGCCGTGGCCGTCGATCGAGCCCTGCCACACCGGCTGACCGGGCTTCCACTCCGACACCAGACGATGCGGCCGGCCAACAGCGCCATCGGCGCCGACGAACGACACGGCGAAACCGTCGGCATCGGCCGTGACGTCGAGCATGACCGGCTCGCGATCGAGCCAGACCACGCGGCGCTGCGCGCGCGTCACCGGGCGACCGACGAGCTGACCGGAAATCCGCCGCTTGCGATCACCGAGCACCGCGTCGATCGCCGACGCCACAGCCGCGATGCGGCGCGCGTTGTCGCCTTCCGGCGGCTTGGCGACGAAGCCCTTCGGGAATTCCTCGGCGATGAAGCCGGTCGAGAGATTGCCCTCGCGCCAGCGCGGGTGATGCATCAACGCCGACAGAAACGGAATGTTGTGGCGGATGCCGTCGATGTAGAACGCGTCGAGCGCCTGTCCCTGCGCCTCGATGGCGGCGGCGCGCGATGGCGCGTGCGTGACGAGCTTGGCGATCATCGGATCGTAATGGATCGAGATCTCGCCGCCTTCCTGGACCCCGGTATCGTTGCGGACCGTGATTCCATCACGGCTGCTTTCGGCCGGTGGGCGATACTTCACCAGGCGCCCGATCGACGGCAGGAAACTGCGGAACGGATCTTCCGCATAGACGCGCGATTCCACGGCCCAGCCGGTCAGGGTCACGTCCTTCTGCTTCAACGCCAGTTTCTCGCCGGCCGCGACACGGATCATCTGCTCGACGAGATCGATGCCGGTGATCATCTCGGTGACGGGATGCTCGACCTGCAAGCGGGTGTTCATCTCCAGGAAGAAGAAGCTCTTGTCCTGCCCCGCGACGAATTCGACGGTGCCGGCGGAATCGTAGTTCACGGCCTTGGCCAGAGCGACGGCCTGCTCACCCATCTTGCGACGCGTGGTCTCATCGAGCAGCGGGCTCGGCGCCTCCTCGATCACTTTTTGATTGCGACGCTGGATCGAACATTCGCGCTCGCCGAGATAGATGACGTTGCCGTGCTTGTCGCCCAGCACCTGAATTTCGATGTGGCGCGGATCGACGATGAATTTTTCAATGAAAATGCGGTCATCGCCGAACGACGATTTGGCTTCCGCCTTGGCGAGATTGAAACCTTCCACAACTTCGGACGTCGAATGCGCGATCCGCATGCCCTTGCCGCCGCCGCCGGCCGAGGCCTTGATCATGACCGGATAGCCGATCTCGTCGGCGATCTTGATCGCGTGCTCATCGTTTTCGATGACTCCGAGATGGCCCGGCACCGTCGAGACATTGGCTTTGGCGGCGGCCTTCTTGGATTCGATCTTGTCGCCCATCGCGGCGATCGCGCCGGGATTCGGACCGATGAACACAATACCTTCGGCTTCCAGCGCGCGCGGAAAGGATTCCCGCTCGGACAAAAATCCGTAGCCGGGATGCACGGCTTCGGCGCCGGTCTGCTTGCAGGCCGCGATGATCTTCTCAATCAGCAGATAGCTCTCGGACGCCGCCGGCGGCCCGATCAACACGGCCTCGTCGGCCATTTCGACATGCAGCGCGTCGCGATCGGCTTCGGAATAGACGGCGACGGTTTTGATACCCATGCGGCGGGCGGTCTTGATGACCCGGCAGGCGATCTCGCCACGATTGGCGATCAGGATTTTCTTGAACATGGGGGTTTTACTTACCATTCGTAGGCGGGGTCCAGCCTGAACAGCCGGATCTTTCATTGCGCGGCAATCTGGCACGCGAAGGCCGCCGGGACAATGCGTCCCTCGGCAGACCCCACCCCAAAACGCATCATGCCCGGCGCGAGCCGGGCATGATCGACGATCGTTCCGATCGGATGGCGCTACATTCCGTAATCGAGCACGCTCGGCAGCGTCGCGAGCGGCAGGGTCGCCGCCCCGACAAGCGTCGCGACCAGGGACATCAGCATGCGGTTGCTGCGGTGCTTGCCGCGCATCTGGCTGGAAATCCATTCCAGCACCTCGATATTGACGCCGATCGCCTGGGTCGGGGCCCAGCTTTCGATCGGGGTGTCCGGCGCCAGCGCGATGGTGCGTGACGGCACCGGCAGGCCCGAAGCGGACGCGGCATGATGCACCAGAGCCTTGGCGAACAGGTCGTCGAAACGGCCGGCGTCGCTGCGCTCGGCGGCGGCGTCGTTGATCTCGAACAGGGTCTCGGCCTCGGCGCGGCTGACCGGCTGATCGGCCACGGCCATCGCGGTCAGGATGCGTTCGCACCAGATCGCGTCGGCGGAATCGAGCGCGCGCGAGAAGTGGATGCGGCCCTTTGTCGTCGGTCCCTCTCCGGTGATGATGCCATCGCGAACGACGGCCAGCGCCTGCGCCGCGCTGGCGCGGTCGGCGATACGGGAAGGTTCAACGGCACCGATCGGATCGGCAATTTGGGCTGCGGACATCGACATTTCAAACTCTTCTTTGCTTGCAGTGAGGCCCAACATGTCCATGCGGGCGTAAACGAATGGTTAAAAGATCGTGTTCGAGATCGGGCGAATTCGAGATGATTCTTCGGTGGGTCGCCAAGTCCGGCGCGATGGTTCGAACCGAGTGCTCGCAGGCCGGCCCGGCGCCGACACGGCGCATGCGCGGCAATCTCAAGGCAGGTCGGCTTTTCGTGTTGCTGTGTTGTTTCTGCATCGTGCCGCTGGCACAGAACGCGATGCTATGGCCGCCGGGCGAGAGAGAAAAATGTTGTCCTTTTTGCCGGCCGGTATCGCTCCGCCTCCCGCGCCGATATACTTCCGAAGCCAAATTGGTGAGTTGCTGGAACAGGATGGGGACCACGCATGACTTTGAATCTCGGTACGACCGCGCCCGACTTCGAGGCGGACACCACGCACGGCAGGATCAAGTTCCACGACTGGCTCGGGCAGGACTGGGGCTTGCTGTTCTCGCATCCGAAGGACTTCACGCCGGTCTGCACCACCGAATTGGGCGCGTTGGCGCATCTGAAGCCGGAATTCGACAAGCGACACGTCAAGCTGATCGGACTCAGCGTCGATCCGATTGCCAAGCACGCCTTGTGGGCTGACGACATCGCGGAGACGCAGGGCTTGGCCCCGAACTTCCCGATGATCGGCGATACGGATCTGGCGATCTCGAAACTCTACGACATGCTGCCGGCCTCGGTCTCGGGCGACGCCAACACCCGAACCGCCGCCGACAACGCCACGGTCCGCAACGTCTTCATCATCGGCCCGGACAAGAAGATCAAACTGGTTCTCGTCTATCCCATGACGACCGGCCGCAATTTTCAGGAAATTCTGCGCGTGATCGACTCGTTGCAGATGACGGCCAAACACCGCGTCGCGACGCCCGCCGACTGGCAGCAGGGCGGCGACGTGATCATCGCGGGCTCCGTCACCGACGACGAGGCCAAGACGATCTATCCGGACGGCTGGCGATCGCCGAAGCCTTATATCCGGATCGTCCCGCAGCCGAAGTGACGTTGCGAAATAGCCGTCACCCAGAGCAGCTCGCCGGGTTTGGCGAGCGCGACGGGCGGCGGCTCCTTCGGTAACGCGCATCCTTCAAGGCTCAGGCAAGCGCCTCCGCGCCTCAGGATGACGCTGCCGGCGCGTGGCCCCTCACACCTTCTCGATCACCCAATTGGCCAGCGCCCATCCGAGCGTGGCCCCGACCGCGGTGACGAAGCTGCCCCAGGCGATATCCACCAGCACGACATTCCAGGTCCAGTGCTTGAGCAGCGCCAGCGCCGTCAGCTCGAACGTCGCGTAGCAGAAGAAACCAAACAGCGCGCCGAACAGCAGCGTCGATCGCCATGTCGCGTCGGGCGAGCCGCTGACGAAAATCATGATCCCGGCAATGTAGAGCAGATAGAACAGCACCGCCGGCACCGGGCGGATATCGCCAAGCATGTCGCCGACCTGCGACTGAAAGAAGCCCTTGGCGACGAAGCCGAGAAACAGCAGATCGAGCGGCAGCATCACCGCCATCGTCGCTACGTAGAGGATCGCATAACGTTTCACGTCGTCTCCTTTGTATTCTCATCGAACCGCAAGGCACCAACAAGCGTTCGATCCGGCAATAGTTGCATTCAGGACCGCGACCTGCGACCGGATCAACGCGTGAACATTGAGTTGGATCAGCCTGATGGCAAGTCGCATCGCGAACGTATCGGATCAGCCCCGCCCCTGCATCGTCTGGTTTCGCGACGATCTGCGCCTGTCGGATCATCCGGCTTTGCACGCCGCCGTCGAGAGTGGCGCGCCGGTGATCTGCGTCTATGTGCGCGACGACGACAGCGCCGCGTTGCAGCCGCCGAAAGCGCGCCCGCTTGGCGCGGCGTCGCAATGGTGGTTGGCGCAGTCGCTGCGCGCGCTGGCGGCAAGCCTTGCGGCGATCGGCGGCGCGCTGGTGCTTCGGCGCGGCAAGGCCGTCGATGTTCTCGCCGGCCTCGCGCGCGAAACGACGGCGAGCGCGATCTACTGGAACGAGATCGCGATCGCGGCTCACGTCGAGGTCGCGCAAGACGTCGCGGATGCAATGGCGGGTCTCGACGTCGCCGTGCATCGCTGTCGGGGCGACCTGCTCGTCAATCCGACCGCCATCCGCAACAAGGACGGGCGCGGCCTTCGCGTCTTCACACCGTTCTGGAAGCGCGTCCGGTCGCTCGGCGATCCGCCCGCGCCGCTGCCTGCCCCGACCTCCATCATCGCCGGCCCGGGCATTGCAAGCGACGATCTCGCCGACTGGCGGCTGGAGCCGATCAAGCCGGACTGGGCCGGCGGTTTGCGCGAGACCTGGACGCCGGGCGAGGCCGCCGCGCGGAGCAAGCTCGATGGTTTCCTCGATGGCGGCGTGCTTGGCTATGCGCGTGATCGCGACCGCATGGACAAACCGGCGACCTCGCGGCTATCGCCGCATCTGCGTTTCGGCGAGATCAGCCCACGCCAAATCTGGCACGCCGCCAACTTCGCCTCGGATCGCCAAAGCCAGCTCAGCGGCGACATCGCCAAGCTGATGAGCGAGCTCGGCTGGCGCGAGTTCTGCCGGCATCTGCTGTATGACCTGCCCGATCTGCATCGGCACAACTTGCAATCGTCGTTCGATGATTTTCCTTGGCGGCAGGACGACGGCGCCTTCACGGCGTGGTGCAAGGGCCGGACCGGCTACCCGATAATCGACGCCGGGATGCGCGAATTGTGGTTCAGCGGCGTGGTGCACAATCGCGTGCGGATGGTCGTGGCGTCGTTTCTGGTCAAGCATCTGCTCATCGACTGGCGACGCGGCGAGCAGTGGTTCTGGGACACACTGGTCGATGCCGATCCCGGCAGCAATCCCGCCAACTGGCAGTGGGTGGCGGGCTGCGGCGCGGATGCGGCGCCCTATTTCCGCGTCTTCAATCCGGTGCTGCAAGGCGAGAAGTTCGATCCCGCCGGCGACTACGTGCGTCGTTGGGTGCCCGAACTGAAGGAGCTTCCGAACAGGATCGTTCACGCGCCATGGACGGCGACGCCGCTCGAATTGCGCGACGCCGGCGTTGTGCTCGGCGAGAATTATCCGCAGCCGATCGTCGATCATAAGGCGGCACGCGAACGCGCGTTGAAGGCCTACGCGACGACGCGAAACTGAAAACGTGATCGTCGAGTGACTTAACAGTTGAAAGCGAATCGTGCAGCGCTCAACTTTTCCGCGAATCGGTTATCGTTGAATCATCCAAACCATCTGGAGGATGAAATGGACGACGATAATCTGATGCACGTCATGCCTGGCGAGGAAGCTCCGGCTCCCGCCGCCCCGGCAAAGAAGACCGCCAAGCGCGCGCCGAAGAAAGCCGCGAAGAAAGCCGCGAAGACATCCACCAAGACGGCCGGCAAGAAAGCCGCCAAGACAACAGGAAAGAAGAACACCGTGAAGAAAGCAAAGAAGGCCACCAAGAAGACCGCCGCCAAGAAGACCACGAAGGCTGCCAAGACCACGAAGAAGGCCGCCAAGAAGTCGGTCAAGAAGACCACGAAGAAGGCCGCGAAGAAGACCGCCGCCAAGAAGACCAAGAAGGCTGCTGCGCCGAAGAAGGCCAAGAAGGCGAAAACCGGCAAGAAGAGCAAGAAGTAACAACGCGACGCTTCAAACCACCATCCAAGAGCGATACGAAAAGCCTTCGGAGAGATCCGGAGGCTTTTTTCATGGCAGGCTTGTTCATGGCAGGCTTGTTCGTGGCAGGCCGTTTCATGGCAGGCCGTTTCATGGCAGGGACCGTCGGACGATCTTACGGCGGGGCTGGAATGGGCTTGCGGTTGACCAGCAATACCGCCGTGGCGCAGACGCACATGCCGACGACCGCGAGCACGCCGAGCTTCTCGCCGAACAGCACGTAGGCCATCACGGCGGTCGTCGCCGGCACCAGATAGAACAGGCTCGCCACCTGCGTCGCCGCCGAACGGCGGATCAGCCAGTACAGCAAGCCGATCGAGCCGATCGACAGCACCACCGCGAGCCACACGACGGCGGCGGCGAATTCGACGCTCCAAATCACCGCGCGGGTCTCGAAAGCGAACGCGCCCCCGGCATAGAGCGCGAGCGCAGCCATGTACTGGATCGTGTTGCCGGCGCGCCAGTCGATGCCGCCGCAGAAGCGCTTCTGATAGAGCGTGCCGAGCGTGATGCTGACCAGCGAGACGCCCGAGGCGAGCCAGCCCCAGCCGGCATCGCCGCTCATCGGCCGGCCGTACAGGATCATGCCGACACCGCCCAGCCCGAGCAGCAGACCAACCCATTGCAGCGGCGTGACGCGCTCGCCGAGAAAGCGGCTCGCCAATGTCGATGTCAGGATCGGTTGCAATCCGGGGATCAGCGCCGACAGGCCGGCCGGAATCGAATGCGCGATCGCGATCGCGGTGCCCGCCAGATAGAAGCCGTGCACCAGCAGTCCCGCGACGATGCTATGGCCGATGCCGGCGGCATCCGGCCAGCGCGCGCGCGCGATCGTCGCGATGATCGCCATCAACGCCACCACCAGCACCATGCGGATCGCGAGATAGGTCAGCGGCTCGGCGCCGACCAGCGCGTATTTGGTGCCGACGAAGCCGGTGCTCCACAGCAGCACGAACAGCGCCGGCGCGGTGCGCGTGGCGACTGAGACCAGCTCTGACGGGTTTTGATCTCGGGACATTCGCGGTCTGATCTTGGGAGATTTGCGGCTTGCCATGCCAGATCGTATGATAACGAGCAATGACAATCGCGCGGACTTGTCCGGCGTCCGCGCGCCATCTTCCAAACCGAACGGGATTCACCATGGATGTTCGCGCCGCCGTCGCCATCGCCGCAGGCAAGCCGCTTGAGATCACGACCGTACAGCTCGAAGGCCCGCGCGACGGCGAAGTGCTGATCGAAATCAAAGCCACCGGCATCTGCCACACCGACGAATTCACCTTGTCGGGCGCGGACCCCGAAGGCCTGTTCCCGGCGATCCTCGGCCACGAGGGCGCGGGCATCGTCGTCGATGTCGGGCGCAACGTGACGTCGGTGAAAAAGGGCGACCACGTCATCCCGCTTTACACGCCGGAATGCCGGCAGTGCCCATCGTGCCTGTCGCGCAAAACCAATCTCTGCACGGCGATCCGGAGCACGCAGGGTCAGGGTCTGATGCCGGACGGCACCTCCCGGTTTTCCTTGGAAGGCAAGCCGGTGCATCACTATATGGGCACCTCGACATTCGCGAACTACACGGTGCTGCCGGAGATCGCGGTCGCGAAAATCCGCGAGGACGCGCCGTTCGACAAGGTCTGCTACATCGGCTGCGGCGTCACCACGGGTGTCGGCGCGGTGATCAACACCGCCAAGGTCGAGCAAGGCGCCAAGGCGATCGTGTTCGGCCTCGGCGGCATCGGGCTCAACGTGCTGCAAGGCCTTCGGCTGGCCGGCGCGGACATGATCATCGGCGTCGATATCAACAACGACCGCAAGGCCTGGGGCGAGCGCTTCGGCATGACGCATTTCGTCAACCCGAAGGAGATCGGCAAAGATCTCGTGCCCTATCTGGTCGATATGACCAAGTCCGGCGCCGACCAGATCGGCGGCGCGGACTATACCTTCGACTGCACCGGCAACGTCACCGTGATGCGTCAGGCGCTCGAGGCCTGCCATCGCGGCTGGGGCCAGTCGATTGTGATCGGCGTCGCACCATCAGGCGCGGAAATCGCGACGCGGCCGTTCCAGCTGGTTACCGGACGGGTCTGGAAGGGCACCGCGTTCGGCGGCGCGCGCGGCCGGACCGACGTGCCCAAGATCGTGGACTGGTACATGCAGGGCAAGATCCAGATCGACCCGATGATCACGCATGTGATGCCGCTCTCCGACATCAACAAAGGCTTCGAGCTGATGAAATC
>JAQGJY010000183.1 GCA_028290325.1 Tardiphaga sp. | reverse complement strand
TTGCTGTTCGACTCGGATCCCGTCGCGGAAGAAAAAGAATGCCAGACCAAGGCGGCGGCGTTGTTTCAGGCGCTGCGCGGCGATCCGCCGAAGCCGCTGTCGGCCTTCGCGCCGGATGCGTCCGGTTCCGGCAAGAAGGTGCTGCTGATCGATCACGACGACTCGTTTGTACATATGCTGGCGGATTATTTCCGGCAGGTCGGCGCGGAGGTCAGCGTGGTGCGTTACGTCCACGCGCAGACCATGCTGGCGACGAAAACGTTCGATCTCGTCGTGCTGTCACCGGGGCCGGGCCGGCCGGAAGATTTCGGCATCGCTAAGACCATCGATACCGCGCTGGAGAAAAAGCTGCCGGTGTTCGGCGTCTGTCTCGGCGTGCAGGCGATCGGCGAATATTTCGGCGGCGAACTCGGACAATTGTCGCAGCCGGCGCATGGGCGACCATCGCGGATTCAGGTGCGCGGCGGGCGGCTGATGCAGAACCTGCCGAATGAAATCGTCATCGGCCGCTATCACTCGTTGTTCGTCGAGATGCCGTCGATGCCGGATGTGCTGACAGTGACGGCGACGACGGAAGACGGCGTCGCGATGGCGATCGAACATAAGACGCTGCCGATCGGTGGCGTGCAGTTTCATCCGGAATCGCTGATGTCGCTCGGCGGCGACGTCGGACTGCGGATCGTCGAGAATGCGTTTCGGCTCGGTGTCAGGTAAGTCTCGCCGTCATTGCGCGTATTGCAGGATCGCCTTCCAATCTTGCAATACGCCCGCAATGACGAACATTTTAGTTTTTTTCTTGAGATGAGATTCACATGACCCTCGAAAACGATCTGAAAGCCGCTGTCCGCACCATTCCGGATTATCCCAAGCCGGGCATCATGTTCCGTGACATCACGACATTGCTCGGCGACGCGCGGGCGTTTCGTCGCGCGGTGGACGAGTTGGTGCAGCCGTGGGCAGGCTTGAAGATCGACAAGGTCGCCGGCATGGAAGCGCGCGGCTTCATCCTCGGCGGCGCGGTGGCGCATCAGTTGTCGGCGGGCTTCGTGCCGATCCGCAAGAAGGGCAAGCTGCCGCACACGATCGTGCGGATCGCTTACTCGCTCGAATACGGCATCGACGAAATGGAAGTACATGCCGACGCCATCAAGCCCGGCGAGCGCGTCATTCTGGTCGATGATCTGATCGCCACGGGCGGCACGGCCGAAGGCGCGGTCAAGTTGATGCGCCAGATCGGCGCGGAGGTGCTGGCGGCGTGCTTCATGATTGATTTGCCGGATCTCGGTGGGGCCGCGAAGCTGCGCGCGATGGATGTGCCGGTGCGGACGCTGATGACGTTCGAGGGGCATTAGCCGCAACGCACGCCATCGCCATCCAGATCAGCCCCGCAAAATCAAACTCAACTCCAACTCGCGAAACTTGAAATAGCCGTCGCGGGTCCATTGGTGCAATTCGGTCGAGGTGTCCTTTTCGTTGCGCAGGTACTGCGTGAACGAGAACGACACGCGGTCGATATAGGTCTTGATGAATACCGGCAGGCCGGCGATGCGCAGCATGCGCCCCGCCGTCATCGCCGCCGGCAGGTCGCCGCGCGTGATGAATTCGTTGTCGATCACGACCAAGGCCGCGCGCGGAATCATCTGCTGCAACGTCGCGAAACCGCGCGCCGAGGCGCGGTCGTTGTCCGCGACGAACAAAATGATCGGTGCGATACCGCGCCGCGCCGCCTCTTTCATGAAGCCGATTTCACCGCACATCGAGAAGAACTCGTCGAAGGCGTGGTAACCGAGGTCGATCACCTTGGCGATGCCGTCATGGACGATCAGCCGATCCATCAGCGCCATCTTGCCGTAGGTGGTCTCGACATCGGCGGTTTCGGTGAGACGCGGCAGATAGTCCAGCAGCGACGGCTCTTTCAGGCCGACATCGAAGGCCGCGACCGCGCCGCGTTGCAGCTTGAGAAATTCCGTCAGCAGCCGCGCGATCAGCGTCTTGCCGACCATCGGTCGCGGCGAGCAGATGATGTAAACAGGCGTGCGGCGCATGCGGGGAATATCGTTCGAGAGATGCGTCAGCGCCAGTGCGATCAATCGTCATTCCGGGGCGGCGGACGCCAACCCGGAATCTCATCATTCGGAGGCTGAATGAACCTGCTGAGATTTCAGGTTCTGTCATGCAAGGATGCGCGAGCCCCGAAATGACGGCGCGAGCTACTTCTCGCCGCCATCGCCCGATGATGCGCGGGATTTTTTCTCGCTTCTGTCGCTCCGGTCGCTCTTGTCGACAACGAGGTCGGTCAGTTTGATGCGGTCGAACTCGCTCCACACCGCGGCGAGCCAATGCCGGACATAGCCGCGCAGCACGAAGGAATAATTCGCCGGCTCGTCGTGCAGGCCCTTGTTGGCCACGAAGTTCAGGAACGGCACCGACGAGACCTCGACCTGCTCGTAGGCCATTTCGTTGAGCTTCGGAATCGTCAGCTCGGTCGCGTCCTTGATGCGGTTGAAATAGGATTGATAGGTCGCCTGATCCCACTCGAAGAAGCTGGTGTTGTTGATGAAGTTCTTCACCAGGAAATATTTCGCGCCGTCCATGAAGCTGGCGGTTTCGGCGATTTCGTCGAGCGATGCGATCGACGGTCCGAGGATGTGAAACACCGCGAAGGTGATCTGGCCGGATTTCGCGGCATCGAGAAAGCCGATGTCGCGCAGCGACGCCAGCGCCGGGGATAACAATCCGGCGCGGACGTCGATCACGGTGACGGACGGCGCCGACGAATTCAGCGTATCGAAGATCTTCATCTGGTCGGACGTCGTCGTCATATCGACGATCTCGGTGATGCCCGGATGAAAACGCTTCAGCGTGCCGCGCGGGCTTTCGGTGTCGAAGGCGCGGGTCGGCACGTTGTTGGCGCTGAAATAATCCAGCACGGTGCGCGATACCGTGGTCTTGCCCACGCCGCCTTTGTCGGCGCCGACGACGATCACTGCTGGCTTGGCCATGAATATCCCTTTTGCGAACCGACGCGCGATTGGTGCGGTCTGGTTTGGGCGCGAACATGGCAGAACGCGACGGGATTTCAATCGGGCGGTGGCGCGTCATGGTAAATGATTGCGAAACTCGTTAACGCCCAAGCGAGATTCGTGGGCTAAGATCTCCGCAGATGCGTCAACGCGTAGCAGACAGGTTCAGCGCCGCCTCGCCTCGAGCGATGCTCTTGCATGGCTCGGGGCGAGGGGACGCAGAACAGCAGCGCTTCGGGTTGATCAAATTGAGCAGAGACCTCTGATGCCGCCTGCCACCTCCGATGCCCGCCTCACAAACCTGTTTCTCGACATGCTCGCGGCCGAGCAGGGCGCGGGCGCCAACACCGTCGATGCCTATCGCCGTGATCTCGAAGACCTCTCGGCCTTCATCGGCGGCAAGGGGCTGACTTTCAACGATGTCGAGACGCAGGCGCTGCGCGACTATCTGGAGGACCTCGACGAACGCGGCTTCAAATCGACCAGCGTGGCGCGGCGACTGTCGGCGCTGCGCCATCTGTTTCGGTTTTTGCTGAACGAGCGCATCCGCGCCGACGATCCGGCCGCGATTCTGTCCGGGCCGAAGCGCGGCCGCAGCCTGCCGAAGGTGTTGTCGATCGCGGATGTCGATCTGATGTTGACGAAGGCCAAGGCGCTGGCCGAGGCCGAGGCGCGGGCCTTGCAGCGGATGCGCGCCGCGCGGCTGTATTGCCTGCTCGAGGTGCTCTATGCGACCGGCCTGCGCGTCTCCGAACTGGTGGCGCTGCCGGTGTCGGCGGCGCGACGCGACGCGCGGATGATCGTGGTGCGCGGCAAGGGCAACAAGGAACGCCTCGTGCCGCTGAACCAGTCCTCCAAGGAGGCGATGACGGCCTATCTGGCGGCGCTCGATGCGCGGCGCGGCGAAAATGCTACAAATGCCGCCGCGACGAAGTGGCTGTTTCCATCGTCGGGCGATAGCGGGCACCTGACCCGCCAGCATTTCGCGCGCGACCTGAAAGATCTGGCTTTGGCGGCGGGAATTCAACCGCGTCTGGTCAGTCCGCACGTGCTGCGCCACGCCTTCGCCAGCCATCTGCTGCATAATGGCGCGGATTTGCGGATCGTGCAGACGCTGCTTGGCCATACCGATATTTCGACGACGCAGATCTACACGCATGTCGTCGAGGAGCGGCTCAAGAGCCTGGTGCGCGATTTGCACCCGTTGGGCGACAAGTGAGATCACAGCGCGGGCCGGGCGCCAGCACCGCGGCTGTCATCCGGGAACGAGCCCGCCAGAATCAACTCGTTGATTGGCCACGCGGATCCTTGCCCAAACCTTGACTGGCTCGCCATTTGACCTGAAAAGCGCCGCAAGTCATCTATCTAAGCCAGTTTCCGCCCGCGCCCCTGCGGGCCTTATATGTCGGGAATGTCCGATCCCATGCGCTCCTACCTCGATTTTGAGAAGCCCGTCGCCGAGCTTGATGCCCGCGTCGATGAACTGCGCGTGCTCGTGGCCGATGGCAGCGACATCGGCGACGAGATTTCGCGGATCGAGGAGCGCGCCACCCAGACGCTCGGCGATCTTTATGCCGCGCTGACGCCGTGGCAGAAGACGCAAGTGGCGCGGCATCCGCAGCGGCCGCATTGTCTCGATTACGTGCAGGAGCTGATTACCGAATTCACGCCGCTGGCCGGCGACCGCAAGTTCGGCGACGACGAGGCGCTGATCGGCGGATTCGGCCGCTTTCGCGGCGAGGCGGTCTGCGTGCTCGGTCAGGAGAAAGGCTCCAGTACCGAGACCCGGCTCAAGCATAATTTCGGCATGGCCAGGCCGGAGGGCTATCGCAAGGCCGTGCGGTTGATGGAAATGGCCGATCGGTTCGATATCCCCGTCCTGTCGCTGGTCGATACCGCTGGCGCCTATCCCGGCATCGGCGCGGAGGAGCGCGGCCAGGCCGAGGCGATCGCGCGCTCGACCGATGCGTGCCTGTCGCTCGGCGTGCCCAATGTCGCGGTCATCATCGGCGAGGGTGGCTCGGGCGGCGCGATTGCGATCGCCACCGCCAGCCGGGTGCTGATGCTGGAACACGCGATTTACAGCGTGATCTCGCCGGAAGCGGCAAGCTCGATCCTGTGGCGCGACTCGACCAAGGCCCAGGAAGCCGCCACCAACATGAAGATCACCGCGCAGGACCTGATGCGCTTCGGGGTGATCGATGCGATCTTGAAGGAGCCGTCCGGCGGCGCCCATCGCGATCCCAAGGCAATGATCGCGACCACAAGCGACGCCATCGCCCAGGCCTTCAACGATCTGCGCGGGCTCGATCGGGCGACGATCCGCCAGCAGCGCCGGCAGAAATTCTTGGATATCGGCCGCAAGCTGGGCTGATAAGTAATGTTTTCGTATCCCGCGCGAGGCGGCACAGGCGAAGCGCGGTGTGCGCCTAGGGGACGAGAACGCCCCAATTCCGCCGGAACCGGCTGTTTAAACAATCTTCACCACGCTGGGCTGGAACCCGCTGCGTGATGGCGGTCCGGCTTGCGGGGTTGGGGCGTTTAAGGATAATATTTATTCAATGGCGTCGGGCACAAGGCTGCGGTTCGAATGATCGGATCGCGCGGCGTCCGCCGTTATCGGCCTGTCGGCTGTGGGGATATGTCTTGATCGATCGCACGTTTTTTCGCGCGGTGATGACGTCGGTCGCTCTCGCGACCGCTGTCATGCTCGCCGGCTGCAATGGCGACGAGATCTCGCTCGCGAGCAACGCCAAGGCCAACAAGCCGATTCCGGAAAAACTGATCGCCGACATGGCCGCGAAGGACATGGACCCGCAATCGCCGATGCTGGTGCGCCTGTTCAAGCAGGAAGCCGAGCTTGAAGTCTGGAAGCAGGATCGCTCCGGCAAGTTCGCGCTGCTCAAGACCTATCCGATCTGCCGCTGGTCGGGCGATCTCGGCCCCAAGGTCAAGGAAGGCGATCGTCAGGCGCCCGAGGGCTTCTATTCGATCGGCCCCAGCCAGATGAACCCGCAATCGGCCTATTACCTGTCGTTCAACATGGGCTATCCGAACGCCTTCGATAAAGCGCTCGGCCGCACCGGCTCGCAACTCATGGTGCACGGCGATTGCTCGTCGCGCGGCTGCTACGCGATGACCGACGAACAGATTTCGGAAATTTACACGCTCGGCCGCGAGTCGTTCTTCGGCGGGCAGCGCGCCTTCCAGGTGCAGGCTTTCCCATTCAAGATGACGCCGGTGAACATGGCGAAGCATCGCGGCAATCCGAACATGCCGTTCTGGAAGATGATCAAGGAAGGCTACGACCATTTCGAAGTGACGCGGCAGGAGCCGAAGGTCGAGTTCTGCGAAAACCGCTACGTGTTCGATCCGGCGCAGCCGGCGGGCGGCCGCCCGCTGGCCTTCCAGGCCGGCGCGAAATGCCCCGCTTACAGCATCCCGTCCGAGATCGCCGATGCGGTGCTGTCGAAGCAGCGTAGCGATGAGGCCAAGACCAACGAGTTGATCTCCAAGGGCACGCCGATGGCGGCCCGCCGCCCGGATATCGACGGCGGCATGAACCGCGTCTTCGCCGCCAAGCTGCCGGACGCCTCGACCGGATTGTCCGACTCGGACGGTCCCGGAGTTCAGGCCGCCGCTTATGCGCGCGCGCCGGGCACCATTCCCGCGCACGTCAATCCGCCCAAGGCCGTGGTGGCCGAGACGTCGTTCTTCTCGACGCCGCCCGAGCCCGCGACCAAGGTGGCCTCCGTTGGCGGGAATGACAGTGGATTGTTCAGCGCGCTTGCGCGAAAGGTCGGCTTCGGCGGCAGCGACACCACGGCGGCAACGGCGCCCGCGTCGTCCGACAAATGGAAGCCGGCCGTCGCGGCCAAGCCCGCGCCGAAGGCGACCGAGCCGAAAGCAACGGCGTCAAAGCCCGCCGAACCGGCCACGCCGAAGTCTCAGGACGTCCGGACGGCGGCGGCCCGCCCGGCCTTGAAGCCGACCGTAACGGACGAAAGCGGCGCGAACGCCGCCCGGGACACGATGTCGGGCGCGGCGCCGGTGGTGTCGGCGAATTCGTTCGAGAGCCGGTTCTCGATCCGGTAGCACAGGTTGTTCCGGCGCGTGAGCAGCGGCCGCCGCGAGCGAGCCCGGACTGCCGGCAAGTCGATCTCGACCAGCTTCCCGGGTTTGCGATTGCGCCTTGGGGTTCTTGTGCGGCAACAGCCGTCCGCGCAACACAATGACCGGCTTGTCGGTTCACGCCTCGCCTGGGGCCTGGGCCTTGATCGCCAGCGCATGAACGCTGGCGGCGAGTTCGGCTGATAGCGTGCCGTTGACCATCCGATGACGCTCGATTCGGCTCTTGCCGGCAAAGGCTGCGGCGACGATAGTCACCCGGAAATGGGTCTCGCCGCCCTCGCGATGGCCGGCATGGCCCTCGTGCAGGTGGGACTCATCGACGACGGTGAGTTGGGCCGGCGTAAAGGCTGCCTGCAACTTTTCGGTGATAATCTGCTTCATGGTCATGGGAGCGGCTTAGCGCCGGGCCACGATGGCCGTCAATCCTGAAGCGGCCGCTTGGCCGCCAGAATATATTTCGCCACGCACACGAACCTGAAAGGGCATTTGCAATGTCAAGACTTGAAGCCATCCGCATTGCGTTGTCATAGTCAGCCATGCCCATCGATTCATCAAAATTCTTCGACTCCATCCGCATCAAGCCGAACAAGACCAGCGCCAAGGCGCAGGCCAAGGCGCGCGAAGAAGCGCAGATGTGCGAGTGGCCGGAGTGCAAGAACAAGGGTCCGCACCGCGCGCCCAAGGGGCGCGGGCACGAGCGCGAGTATTGGAATTTTTGCCTCAACCACGTCCGCGAATATAACGCGTCCTACAATTTCTTTCAGGGCATGAACCCGGACGCCGTGGCGCGCTACCAGAAGGACGCGCTGACCGGCCATCGTCCGACCTGGAAAATGGGCGCCAACGGCAAGGGCTCGAAGGACGCCGAACTCGACGGCGCGAACGATCCGTTCGCGATGCTCAACGAGATGAACGGTCGCAACAAATGGCGCGCCGGGGCGAACAAGCCAGAGCCGCCGAAGCCCGAAGCCCGCAAGGTGATGAACGCCGAGAAAAAGGCGCTGATCGTCATGGGCCTCGGCCCCGACGCGACGCTGGAGACGGTGAAGGCAAAGTACAAGGCGCTGGTGAAGCAGCACCATCCCGATGCCAATGGCGGCGATCGCTCCACCGAGGATCGCCTGATCGAGGTCATCAAGGCCTATAATTATCTCAAGACCGTGGTGCGTCCGGCGGGGTGACATTCGTCACCCCTGAGGCCCGCGCTTTTTCCGCGCGCCGCGACGGCGATGAAATCATCCCTTGAGGCCCGCCAATCGCGCAAGCGCGGGCTCGCTCGCACTTCGGATGACGTTTTCCGCCTCAAGCTCCCCGCTTCACCGGCACGTTGATCCCGCGCCGCCGCCGCACGATCCAGACCGCGACCCCCGCGATCACGCCGCAGATCAGCACCAGCGGCATCCAGTAATGCTTGATCTCGCCGCGGACGCCGGGCCAGCCGCCGAGCCGCTCCAGCACTTCGCTGGCCAGCGCGCCGGGCAGGATATGCGCGAAGGCCCAGGTCAGCGTCGCCGCCGCGCAGATCGCGAAGAATTTCGCCGGCGCCATGCCAAGCGCGCCGGCCGTGATCGGCACGATGGCGCGCACCGGCCCGACAAAGCGGGCAAAGAACACCGCCAGCGCGCCGTAGCGATGAAAGAACGTTTCGCTTTGCGCAACGATGCCGGGATAGCGCGACAGCGGCCACGCCGACAGGATGCTGCGCTGTTTCCAGTGCCCGACCAGATACGATGCGCCATCGCCAAGCAGCGCGCCGAGAAAGGCGCCGCCCACCGCCGGCACCAGTTGCAGCTCGCCGCTGGCGGTCAAGGTGCCGAGCGCGAGGATGATGGTGGCACCCGGCACCAGCGAGCCGAACACCGGCGCCGCCTCCAGTAAAGCCGCCAGAAAAATCGTCAGATAGGCCAGCCAGCTATGCGCCGACACGAAAGCGATGATTTGCTCAAGGTAGACCGTCACGCGAATTGTCCTGTCGCTTTGAACCCCTGCCGCGATAGCACGTTTGCTCGCCAACGCCACCGCTTGCTTGGAATTCGTGCAGATTCGCAAGGCAGCCTTCCATCAGGCTATCTTCCCAATGCGTCTGTCAGCGCATAGCTTGATGAAATCGCAGCGAAATGTATGCAAATCGGAAGACCGAGGCGCGGGCTTCTGCCGGCCGCATGTCTCTGCTAGGTTCCTTGCAAGCACTTCAATCGTAGAAGTTCTGATCTTTTAATTGCGCATGATGTTATCGCCAAACCACTCACATTCTGGCGGATCATGCGCCACAGACTGGTTCCGGAATTCCGGCGCCACGGAGGATTGATGACCGCCGCCACGACCAAAGCGCACGCACCCGCCGGGCTTCAGCCGAACGATCAGCCTTTGACCGGCATCCCCGACAAAATGGTCTCGGTGCGAAAGCTGTTCGGTATCGACAGCGATCTCGAAGTGCCGGCCTTTTCGCAGACCGATCCGCACGTGCCAGATACCGATCCGGATTATCGTTTCGATCGGGCCACGACACTGGCGATCCTCGCCGGCTTCTCGCGCAATCGCCGCGTGATGGTGACGGGCTTTCACGGCACCGGAAAATCGACGCATATCGAGCAGGTCGCGGCGCGGCTGAACTGGCCTTGCGTGCGCGTCAATCTCGACAGCCACATCAGCCGCATCGATCTCGTCGGCAAGGACTCGATCGTGGTCCGCGACGGCAAGCAGGTGACGGAATTCCGTGACGGCATCCTGCCATGGGCGCTCCAGCATAACGTCGCGCTGGTGTTCGACGAATACGACGCCGGCCGCCCGGACGTGATGTTCGTGATCCAGCGCGTGCTCGAAGTCTCGGGCCGCCTGACGCTGCTCGATCAGAACAAGGTCATCAAGCCGCATCCGGCGTTTCGTCTGTTCTCGACCGCCAACACGATCGGTCTCGGCGACACGTCGGGCCTCTATCACGGCACGCAGCAGATCAACCAGGGCCAGATGGACCGCTGGTCGATCGTCACGACGCTGAACTATTTGGCGCATGACGAGGAGGTCGAGATCGTGCTGGCCAAGGCGCCGCATTATCGCAACCCGGAAGGTCGCGACATCGTCAACAAGATGGTGCGGCTCGCCGATCTGACGCGCAACGCTTTCGCCAATGGCGATCTGTCGACGGTGATGTCGCCGCGCACGGTCATCACCTGGGCGGAGAATTCCGATATTTTCGGCGATATCGGCTTCGCGTTCCGCGTCACCTTCCTCAACAAATGCGATGAACTGGAACGACCGCTGGTCGCCGAATTCTATCAGCGCTGCTTCAATGCCGAACTGGCCGAGAGTTCGGTGAACGTGGCGTTGAGCTGAGACGGGTGATAGCCGCGAGCGACATGATGGCGACGAAAACGATCGACGACAGTCCTCGGTTCCGGCCGGCCCAAAGCCCGGCCGACAAGGATGAGCTGGTTGGCCGGGTTGAGGATCAGGTTGCTGTGCTCAAGGCCATCTCGGAGATCGATTTCATGACGCGCGCGCGGCGACGTCATATCGCGCGGGTGTTGAAGGACAATCCCGGTCTCGCGCCGCACGTTCTGGAAGCGATCGACGAGGCCTCCGACGATGCCCTGGATGATGCTCAGATCGAGACTGGCGTGCCAGCGAAGACATTCGATGCTCGATGCCCTTACGACTGGGACGCCCTCCTGATGCGTCCTGTCGCGTTTGATGCCAGTCGCTCGCCGGAAAGCTGAAACGCCGCCCATGACCACCAGCACCAAATTCCGCTCCGGCCCGAAAGAAGCGCCGACCGAGCCGTTCAAGCGGGCGGTGACGTCGTGCCTGCGCGCGATCGCCAAAGCGCCCGAGCTTGAAGTGACGTTCGCAGCCGAGCGTCCGGGCCTGTCGCCCGGCAAGGCGCGGTTGCCCGAACCGGCCCGCAAGATGAGCAAGCGCGACGCCGCGATCGTGCGCGGCCACGCCGACTCGATCGCACTCAAGCTGGCCTGCCACGATCCAAAAGTTCATCGCAAATTGATGCCCGGCAATCCACAAGCGCGCGGCGTCTTTGAGGCGGTCGAGCAAGCCCGCGTCGAGGCGATCGGTTCACGCCGCATGGCCGGGGTGGCGAAGAATCTCACGGCGATGCTCGACGACCACTTCCATCGCGGCAAATTCGACGAGATCACCGATCGCGCCGACGCGCCATTGTCTGATGCGCTGGCGATGCTGGTGCGCGAACGCCTCACGGGTTTGGCCCCTCCGGCGGCCGCGAAGAAGATGGTCGATCTCTGGCGGCCGATCCTCGAAGACAAGATCGGCAAGCGTCTCGACCGGCTCGATATGCTGACCGAAAATCAGGCGAAGTTCGGCGACGCCGTGCACGATCTGTTGCAGGCGTTGGAGCTGGGCGACAATAGCAACGCCGAGTCCGACGAGGACGACAACGAGGACGACGAGCGCAACGGCGAGAACGATCAGTCCGGCGCCGAAGGTGCGCCCGACAACGAAGCCGCGCAGCAAATGAGCGCTGATCAGGCGCAGGCGATGACCGACGAGATGGCGGATGCCGCGATGGAAAGCGCGCAGTCCTCCACGTCGGACACGTTCGAGGACGGCGAACTCGGCGACGACGAAACGCCGGGCGAAGCAACGCGGCCGAATTCCAAGGGCGCGAACGAACCGCGCGGGCCGGAATATCACGCCTTCGCGCCGAAATTCGACGAGGTGATCGCGGCGGAAGACCTCTGCGATCACGACGAGCTTGAGCGGCTGCGGAGCTATCTCGACAAGCAGCTGGCGCATTTGCAGGGCGTCGTGGCGCGGCTGGCCAACCGGCTGCAGCGCAAGCTGATGGCGCAGCAAAACCGCGCGTGGGAGTTCGATCTCGAAGAAGGCATTCTCGATCCGGCGCGGCTGTCGCGCGTCGTCACCGATCCGCATCATCCGTTGTCCTTCATGCATGAGAAGGAAGCGACGTTCCGCGATACCGTGGTGACGCTGTTGCTCGACAATTCCGGCTCGATGCGGGGACGCCCGATCACGGTGGCCGCGACCTGCGCCGATATTCTGGCGCGGACGCTGGAGCGTTGCGGCGTCAAGGTCGAAATTCTCGGCTTCACCACCCGGGCGTGGAAGGGCGGGCAATCACGCGAGGCGTGGCTTGCTGCGGGAAAGCCAGCCAATGCCGGGCGCCTCAACGATCTGCGCCACATCATCTATAAATCGGCGGATGCGCCGTGGCGGCGCGCGCGCAAGAATCTCGGGCTGATGATGCGCGAGGGTCTGCTCAAGGAGAACATCGACGGCGAGGCGCTGGACTGGGCGCACAAGCGCCTGCTCGGCCGCTCCGAGCAGCGCAAGATCCTGATGATGATCTCGGATGGTGCGCCGGTTGACGATTCCACATTGTCGGTGAACGCCGGCAATTATCTGGAACGCCATCTGCGTTATGTCATCGAGGAGATCGAGACCCGCTCGCCGGTCGAATTGATCGCGATCGGCATCGGTCACGACGTGACGCGCTATTATCGCCGCGCGGTGACGATCGTCGACGCCGAAGAACTCGGCGGCGCGATCACCGAGAAACTCGCCGAACTGTTCAGCGAAACCGCGGCGGCTCCGGCCGCGCCGGGGCGTCGCCGGCGGCGAGCGAATGCGTGACCGCTGACGACGCGACCCGTAAGGCGCGCTCCCTTTCCCCTTTTGCGAGAGGGGCGGGGAGGGCGACTGCCACAGCGAGATTCGGCGTTTCCCTAACCCCCACCTCCGACGCCTCCGCGCAAGGGGGAGGGGAGAGAACGTCTCGCCGTCGCCTTTTGGCAATGGGTGCCGGCCTCGCCACCCTCGCCTTGTCCCGCGTCGCGCGCGCCCAACACCCCCCGCCGCCACAGCCTCGGCCTGAAGAGCTCACGCCGCGCGGTCCGGTGGCGGTGGACGTCAGCGCGCGGCCGATCGCTGGTTTCGATCTGCGCGATCGCTCGCATACGATGTTCGGCCAATTGCAGTTTCGCAGCGGCCTGGTGCTGACATCGTCGTTTCGCGGTTTCGGCGGTTTGTCGGCGTTTCGGATCGACGAGGCCGGCCAGCGCTTTGTCTCGCTCAGCGATAAGGGCTCATGGTTCACCGGCCGCATCATTTACGCGGGCCGCGAAATGACCGGCCTCGCCGATGTCGAGGCCGCGCCGATCCTCGGCGCCGACGGACGCCCGATCACCGCGCGCAACTGGTTCGATACCGAATCGCTCGCCCGCGACGGCGGCACGCTTTACGTCGGCATCGAGCGCGCCAATCAGATTTTGTCATTCGATTTCGGCAAGGATGGCGTGCGCGCGCGCGGCCAACCGATCGCGCTGCCTCCGACGCTTCGCAAGCTTCCGTTCAACAAAGGGCTCGAATCGCTCGTCGTCATTCGCA
>JAQGJY010000177.1 GCA_028290325.1 Tardiphaga sp. | reverse complement strand
CGTAGGTCGCGAGCGAGGCCGCCACGGATGTCGGCGTCGTTGCCGCGTTGAATGGTCCGATGCATTTCGCGAGGACGGCCGCGTCCTCGATGGCCATGCCGGCGCCTTGCGCCGCGAACGGCAGCATCGCATGTGCGGCGTCGCCGAGCAGCGTCATCGGCCCGTCATTCCACAGCCCACCATCCGGCATTGTGAACAGGGCATAGCGCGTCAACTGCTCGACCGCGTCCAAAGTCGTTCGCGCGGCCATCGGCCAACCCGCCGACAGCAGCGCATGAATGTCGGCGGCGTCGGCGGCGGCGGTCCACCCCGGCCTGTTCCAGTCACCGCGGGTAATGGCGACGACATTGATCCGCCGGCCGCTGGCGATCGGATAGACGACGATATGCGCGTTCGGTCCCATCCAGACCTGCACGCGCTTCGGAGCCATCTCGCGCGGCAACCGGCGCGCGTCGATCGTGCCGCGCCACGCGATCAGGCCGGAAAACCGCGGCTGCACGTTGGGAAACATGCGGTGCCGGACGGCGGACCACACGCCGTCCGCGCCGATGAGCGCCAGTCCGTTGACATGCTCGCGGTCGACATCGTGGCGGGCGCTGACGGTGACGCCATTGGCGTGGGGCGCGGCGTCCTCGAACTGATGGCCGAGCCGCAATTCGATATCCGGCGTCGCGCGCACCGCCGCCAGCAGAACCGATTGCAGGTCGGCGCGGTGCATCACCCAATAGGGCGCGCCGGCGCGGAGGGCGGCGGCCTCGCCAAGCGGCAGCCGCGCGATTTCACCGCCGGCGCGCGCGCTCATCAGGCTGACAGCATCCGGCGCGAGCGCGCGCGCGGCGACGGCCTCATGCAATCCGAGCGCGGTCAGGATGCGGCTGGCGTTGGGAGACAGTTGCAGTCCCGCGCCGATTTCCTCGACGCGCTCGGCTTTCTCCAGAACCACGATCCGGAAGCCTTGCGCGGCGAGCGCCAACGCCGCTGTCAGTCCCCCGATGCCGGCTCCCGCAACGATGATGGTGCGGGTGGTTGCCATGGTCGATCGATCAGGTGACCTTGTCCTTGAGGACGCATTCCGGCGGTCTCGCCTCTCCGGCGCCAAGATCGGCGCTATAGCGGTACAAGGTCGAGCAATACGGGCAGATGATCTCGTTGTCGTTGCCGAGATCAAGGAACACATGCGGGTGGTCGAACGGCGGGTTGGCGCCCACGCACATGAATTCACGCGAGCCGATTTCGATAATCGGGACGCCGGCATCATTGTGGAAGTGCGGAACGACGTGATCGGCCATATGGTATCCCCGGGCGGCCGCGTGACCGCTTGATTGCGTTGCACCATAAATGTCGCTGTCTGGAAATTCCAGAGCCATTCGGCAGCGGTCGGCGAATTGGTACGGGTGGATTCGATACAATCTTTAGCTCGCGGAAAAGCCCTTCTTTCGTCGGGGCCGTTGTAAGGGCTAAAACGGCGCACCATTTGTCACGGAATGCGCGAACGGACAGCAGGATGACGCGGCGACGCACGGAGACGGCTTTCGCAATGATGGCGATCTGCGCCAGTCTCGGCGTCGCGGTTGCGCCCTATGCCCGCGACGCGAGCGCAGTTCTGGCCGCTCAGGACGATCCGGCGGCGCTGGCCGACGCCCAGCTCGCCGCGCGGATGCGTGATGATCGCGGGTTGCTCCAGCGCAACATCGAGACCGCGCTGACGGAGAAAGATTCCGATCTCGCCGCGAGCCTGCTGGCGATCGCCGCCGATAAACAGATCGCGATTCCGGATGACCTTACGACGCGTGTCGCGGCGGCGGTGGCCGAGGACGGTTCCGCCGGCCAGATGGCCAAGCGATTCGCGACCGGTCTGGTCACCGGCGAGGCCGATGACGTCGCCAGTCTATCGGGCACCGTCGCCGGCGATCTGTTCGTGTTCGGCGACATCCGCGATCTCGTCCGCGAAGGCAAACGCATGGCGATGGGCGAGAATGCCGACAGTCTCATCCTCGGACTCGCCGCCGCCGGCATTGCGATCACGGCGGCCACTTATGTCAGCGTTGGCGGCGCGGCACCCGTCCGCGCGGGGCTGACGCTGGTGAAGGACGCGCGCAAGGTCGGACGTCTTGGCGAAGGGTTGGCGTCGTGGGCCGGGCGGTCGGCGCGCGGCGTGATCGACGCGCCCGTCCTGCAGAGCGCCGTCAGCAATGCGTCGCTGACCCGGCCGGGCGCCAGCATCGCCGGCATCAAGGCGGCGATCCGCACCGAACGCGCCGGCGACATTTTACGGTTGGCCAAGGATGTCGGTCGGGTCGGCGAGAAGGCCGGCACCAAAGGCGCGCTCGACACCCTCAGACTGTCGCAGGGACCAAAGGATGTCGCCCGCGCGGCGCGGCTGGCCGAATCCAAGGGTGGCCAGACGCGTGGATTCTTCAAGATCCTCGGCCGTGGCGCGCTGCTGCTGGCGGCCGGCGCGTTCAATCTGGCGTGGTGGCTGTTCGGCGCGCTGTTGATGCTGGTCGGATTTTTGTCCGCCATCAAAACCGGCGCCGAGCGCACGACGCAATCGTGGCTGGACCGTGGCAAAGCGCGACGCGCGAGGCGAGAGATCGCGGCGGCACAAAGGCGACTTGTTGCTATGCGTGCCGCACGCGACAAAGCGGCTCTGGTCGTCGTCGCATCAGCGGTGTAAACCGCCGCCTGCCAAAAAATTCCACAACCACGGATTCGTGAATGCCGAGCTTCCACAACGGCAACGTTGAACTTGCATATCTGGATGACGGCGAGGGCGATCCGATCGTTCTCGTTCATGGCTTTGCGTCGAGCAAAATCGTGAACTGGGTCTATCCGACCTGGGTCTCCGAACTGAAAAAGAATGGCCGGCGCGTCATCGCGATCGACAATCGCGGGCATGGCGAGTCGCAGAAGCTGTATGATCCCGAGGATTATCATATCGGCAGCATGGCGGCTGATGTGCGCGCGCTGATGGATCATCTCAAAATCGAGCGCGCCGATATGATGGGTTATTCGATGGGCGCGCGGATTACCGCGTTCCTCGCGCAATCCCACCCCGAGCGATTGCACTGCGCGATTCTTGGCGGGCTCGGTATCGGCCTCGTCCAGGGTGGCGGTCCCGGCGAAAATGTCGCGACGGCGCTCGAAGCGCCATCATTGGACGACGTCACCGATCCAGTCGGCCGTACCTTCCGCGCCTTCGCGGATCAGACCCGGTCGGATCGCCGCGCCTTGGCGGCTTGCCTGCGTGGATCGCGCCGGCTGATGTCGGAGGCCGACGCTGCCAGCATCACCGTGCCAATGCTGATCGCGGTCGGCACGGCGGACGAAATCGCGGGCTCCGCCAAAGACTTGCAGGCAATCGTGGGGGGCTCGCAGGTGCTCGATATTCCGAACCGCGACCATATGCGCGCCGTGGGTGACAAGGTCTACAAAACCGGCGTGCTGGAATTTTTATCCCAGCAACGCTGATCTGCGAGAATGCAGGCCTTGTTTTAGTCGGAAACCTGACCACGTCATCCTCGGCGGCTATTTACCCTGCCATGGTGTGCCGCGACAGGCGCGCCCGGGGCGTGCTATACCGCGCGTCACGACACGAACACCGCGAGACCGTCTATGGCGATGTCACAAATCAATCCGCAGAGCGCGACCGTTTTGAAACTCGATCCGATCTGGGATCGCATTCGAGGCGAGGCCGAGGATATCGCACGTCGCGAACCTGAACTTGCGACGTTCATCTATGCGACGGTGCTCAATCATGCGCGGCTCGACGACTCGGTGATTCATCGCGTCGCCGAACGACTGGATCATACGGCGGTGTCGGGCGATCTGATCCGCCAGACATTCGAGGATGCGCTGCGCGACGAACCCGATCTGGGCAATGCATTCCGCGCCGATCTCGTCGCGGTCTACGATCGCGATCCGGCGACGTCGCGCTTCATCGATCCGCTGCTGTACTTCAAGGGCTTTCACGCGATCCAGACCCATCGCCTTGCGCATTGGCTCTATCACAAGGGCCGCAAGGACTTCGCGTACTATCTGCAAAGCCGCGCCTCGGCGGTGTTCCAGACCGACATTAATCCGGCCGCGAAATTCGGTCGCGGTATTTTTCTCGATCACGCGACCGGCTTCGTTGTCGGCGAAACGGCGGTGATCGAGGACGACGTTTCGATCCTGCACGGCGTGACGCTCGGCGGCACCGGCAAGGAAAATGAGGATCGTCATCCGAAGATTCGCCACGGCGTGCTGATCGGCGCGGGCGCGAAGATTCTCGGCAATATCGAAGTCGGCCATTGCGCCCGGGTCGCGTCCGGCTCGGTCGTCTTGAAATCCGTGCCGCACAACACGACAGTGGCCGGCGTACCGGCGCGTGTCGTCGGAACGGCCGGCTGCAACGAGCCGTCGCGCACGATGGATCATATGATCAACGGCAACGGCTGAGCTACGTCCGGCGACGGCGAGAAAATCATCTGTGCGGGTAGCCGCGCGCGTTTTCTCGCATTACAGTCGCCACCGAATTCACCCATCGCATCCCTAAATTGGAGACGCCTGTGAACGTTCAGGAAGTCAGAAAACTCGACGCCTACCTGAAGAAGGTTTTCGGCAATCAGAAACTGCGCGTCGTGCCGCGTCCGAAAAAAGACGACTCGGCCGAAGTCTATATCGGCGAGGAATTCGTCGGCGTGCTGTTCGTCGATGATGAGGACGACGACCGCTCGTTTCAATTTCAGATGGCGATCCTGGAAGAAGATCTGATCGACGACGCGTGATTGTCCTCGCGCCCCGGAAGCGAGAGGTCAGCCTCTGGCACCGCGCAACTGCATCGTCAGTCGATCCATCGCGCTCGCGACGTTGCGCCAGTCCTGCGTCAGCCAAGCGCGCGGGAAACGGAATGTCAGGTCGGTGCCCTCGATGCGGCGCTCGCTGAGGCACATCCCGGGCGTGTCGCCCTCGCGCGTGCAGCGCGCGATCAGCACCGGGTCATTGGCGAAGAAGACGTCGTCGCCGGCATAGGGCGAGTTCTCTCGGAACGCTCGCCAAGACAGCCCATTCTGCGCCGGAGCCGGCGCTGCGTTGTCGAAATAACGCGGATAGATCGTGCGAACCCGTTGGTCCGGCGACAACGCGTTGTTGTGCGCGGCAATGCTCAGAAAGATCCGGCGGATCGGTTGGGCGTTTTCATCGATCGTATCGATGCTGACAGGGTGCGGCGCCGACGGTGCCTGCAACGACGGATAGTCGAACGATAGATCGACGCGCTCCTGCGGCCCGGAATGTTTTTGCACCTTGATGCGGAACGCCGCCGCGGGAACGTTGAACAATGTCGCACCGACGCTGATGGGAATGCGGTCGGGATTGTTCGCGGCCTTCTGGGTCCATGTCGGCCACAGCAAATAGCCGATCGCCGCAATGGCGCCGCCGCCGATCACGCAAGCGATCAGGATCGGGACGAGATAACCGCGGCGGCGACTGCGTCGCCAGCCGCGCCGCACGGAACGGGCTGTCAGCATGGTCATGTCGAAAAGATCATCAGGTCATTGCAGAGACGAGCGAAGGCGAACGAATCACCGGGGAATATGGCACGCACCGAGCACGCGCGATCTGTTCCATCGCAAAATATCGCGGCCAAGTTGAGCCGTGTCGTTAACCCTTTCTTAAACATATCGTGGCGCGCGACGCCGGCTTTTGCGATGTCTGGTGGACCGATCGCAATACTGGGGTTCACCGATGTCGCCGGAAGCCATTCAATCGCTGATGTCGCTACTCCTCGGTTTCACCCTCGCCGGTGCGCTGGCGAGCGGCTATCAGGCGCTGGCGCAGCGCCCCGCCGGGTTTGGTTTGCTCCAACAAGGCGTGGCGCCGCAATCCCTTGCCGCTGTGCCGTTTCTGGTGTTCGCGGCGCCGTTCATCATCATGCGGAATACGTTGCGCGGCCGTCGCATCGAAAGCCGTCGCGTCGAATTCGTGATGATGGCGACCGTGCTCGCGGGCGTCTGGAGCATGATGTCCGGTACCTTCGTTGTGATGTCGCTTCGCGCGGTCGGGCTGCTGGCCTGAGCTGGCCGTTCGTGCCAAGACGATGCGAATGACAGCGAGGAAACCAAGATGGCGATTTACGAACTAGACGGCCGTGCGCCGGAGCTTCCCGCCGACGGCAAATATTTCATCGCTGAGACCGCCGACGTGATCGGCAACATTCGCCTGAAATCCGGCGCGACGGTGTGGTTCGGCGCGGTGCTGCGCGGCGACAACGAACTGATCGAGATTGGTGAGAATTCCAACGTGCAGGACAACTGCACCTGCCACACCGACAAAGGTTTTCCGCTGACCATCGGCGACAACTGCACCGTCGGCCACAACGTCATCCTTCACGGATGCACGATCGGCGACGGCGCGCTGATCGGCATGGGTTCGATCGTGATGAACGGCGCGGTGATCGGCAAGGGCTGCGTTGTCGGCGCGGGCGCGATCGTCACCGAGGGCAAGGAATTTCCCGAGAATTCGTTGATCATCGGCGCGCCGGCCAAGGTCGTGCGGACGCTGACGCCGGAGCAGGTGTCCGCCATGGGCGGTGCCGCCAAGTTCTATGCCGCGAACGGACCGCGTTTCGCCAAGGGCATGAAGAAGATCGGTTGATCTTTACGTGCCTTCGCTCTGGTTTGCTTCTTCCGCGCCAGCGACGAGGTCATGCCCCTCGGCCCATTGCTCGTGGTCTTTCGTGCCGTCTTGATAGGGATTGGCGGCGGCGGGAATGTCCTTGGCGGCGGCGCGCTGACCCTCGCGATATGCGTCCGTGCTCATGTTTTCCTTCCTTGCGTTGTCGGCTTCGTTGCGGCGCGCGAACTCTTGCGCAACGCATCCTTCAGATCGATCGGCACACCGTGCTTCTTGAGCAGGTCCGCGAAGGCCTCGTCCGCCAGCTCCTGCAACGTCGCCATCCTATCGCGGCCTAACCGCGCCAGCTTGTCCGCCGTGTCGTCGTCGAAGCCGATCAGCTTCCGCATCGATCTGTTCCAGCTGTCGCGATCAAAGCCTGGTCCAAGCAATTGTTCCGTGCGGAACTGGCGGCTGTTTTCCGCAAGCGCATAGCGCAAGGTCCGGGACGATCAAAATCGTCCGCATAGGTTGCTGACCAATTCGAGGACGTCGAAAAGAGCGTCATCGCGGGAATGTGTGCAGCAAAGTCGTTCCGACCTGCGACAAATTGAAACGAAGTGGCTACCGGCGCGTCATGTTGGCGGGTGCGATTAGTTTTGGAGGTTGTGATGATGTTACGTCAATTGATGTTGGGAGCGGCGGCCGTGGCGATGGCAGCGGTCGCAGTGCCGGAGATGGCCTCCGCGCGTGGCGGCTTCGGCGGCGGTGGATTCCACGGTGGTGGCGGTTTCCATGGTGGTGGCGGATTCCGCGGCGGCGGGTTCGGCGGCGGCTATCGTGGTGGTTTCGGTGGTGGCGGCTATCGCGGCGGCTACGGCGGTTATCGTGGCGGCTATCGCGGCGTTGGTCTCGGTCTTGTCGGCGCCGGCATCGGTCTCGGCCTCGCCGGGGCCTATGGCGGGTACGGCTATGGCTATGGTGGCTATCCGTATTCCTACAGCGCCTACGGCTATGACGACGGCGGTTGTTACCTGGTTCGTCGGCGCGTCTGGTCACCCTATGGATGGACCATCCGCCGGGTCCAGGTCTGCAACTAGACCGATCTGACAAACAAAGCCCTGGCCAAGCGCCGGGGCTTTCGTTGGGCGTCGCGCCCGGGATCGTTGCGATCGGCACGATGGAAATCGATCACCGCCGGCCATGATTGGAGAAAGTCATGATGAACTTGATGAATGTCGACGCGCCGGGATTAACGGCCGTGTTTCTTGGCCTTATCGGCGCCCTGACGACCGCCTTGGTCGGGCTGTTCTGCACGCTGGAGCAGTCCGAGCGCTTGGCCCGTCTGCGCGTCTCCTTGGTCCGGGCCGTCGACAGGCCGGTGCGGCGCAACTGATCGAAACACGAGAGCGGGACGCGACGAACGTCAACGCTCGGCCCTTCGCCCGGCTTGAGCGGTCGTGGCGGAATGCTGGCCGGCGTTTGGGGTCAAGCCCGCCGCAGCCAGATCAAATCGGTCTGGCCCTCGAACTTGTCGAGCGTCGCCGCGTCGATCGTGGTTAGATGGCCATCCGCTGACAACTCGTGCGGGTAAAAACCTGACGTCGTGAGATGCGAAACC
>JAQGJY010000171.1 GCA_028290325.1 Tardiphaga sp. | reverse complement strand
GTATCCGTGGTTCACGCCGTCGGTGCGCGACCTCCGGATGCTCCGCATCGAAGAGAACAACGATCTGAAGACCGCGTTGCTCGACGACGAGGATTGATCGGACGACAGAAGGACATTGGTTGATGGTTGAATTCGCACTTCCGAAGAACTCGAAGATCACCGGCGGCAAGGAATGGCCGAAGCCGCCTGGCGCGAACGACACGCGCGAGTTCAAGGTCTATCGCTGGAATCCGGATGACGGCAAGAATCCGAGCCTCGACACCTATCATATCGACACCGCCGATTGCGGGCCGATGGTGCTCGACGGCCTGATCTGGATCAAGAACAACATCGATCCGACGCTGACTTTTCGCCGCTCCTGCCGCGAAGGCGTCTGCGGCTCCTGTGCGATGAATATCGACGGCCAGAACACGCTGGCCTGCACCATGGCGATGGACGACGTGAAGGCCGGCGCGGTCAAGGTCAATCCGCTGCCGCATCAGCCGGTGGTCAAAGACCTGGTGCCGGATCTGACGAATTTCTACGCGCAATATGCCTCGATCGAGCCGTGGCTGAAGACCACCACGCCGACGCCGCAGAAGGAATGGCGGCAGACCCATGAGGACCGCAGCAAGCTCGACGGCCTCTACGAGTGCATCCTGTGCGCGTGCTGTTCGACCTCGTGCCCAAGTTACTGGTGGAATTCCGAACGGTTTCTCGGCCCCGCCGCGCTGCTCGCGGCCGATCGCTGGGTCAAGGATTCGCGCGACGAAGCCACCGGCGAGCGGCTCGACAATCTCGAAGATCCGTTCCGGCTGTATCGCTGCCACACGATCATGAACTGCGCCAAGGCCTGCCCGAAGGGATTGAACCCCTCCGAGGCGATCGCCGATCTCAAGCTTAAGCTGGTCGAGCGGCAGATTTAAAGAGTTACCTGTCCCGGGCTTCCGGGGCACGCATCGTTGCTCACGCATCACCATCGCAAGGGATGAGGCCAGCGCTCGCCCGCTGGGACTCGGCCGCAATAGCCCCTGGGAGTCGCAAATAATTTTGCGCTTTTATCCCGCGTTCATTCTGGGGCCATTTCGTCGCCACGAATCCGCAGCTAGCTTGGTTCCACGTTTCCGATCGATCGGGAAACGCTGATACCAAACGTCCTTGGAGGGACAATCCGATGCGTCATTTCACGCTTGCCTCACTTTCCGCCGCCGTCCTCGCGCTCGGCCTGATGACGGCCGCTCCCGTCATGGCGCAGACGCCGCAGACCGCGCCCGCCACCGGCGGCAAGATGGCTCCGCCGGCCGCCGCGCCGTCCGAGTCCAAGATGGCACCCGCCAGCAAGATGGCTCCGGCCAAGTCCGAGAAGAAGGAATTGCTCGACCTGAATTCCGCCAGCGCCGACGAACTGGCCGAACTGCCGGGCATCGGCAAGGCCTATTCGGCTGCGATCGTCAAAGGCCGCCCCTACAAGGGCAAGGACGAGCTGACGCAGAAGAAGATCGTGCCCGAGGCGACCTACGCCAAGATCAAGGATCTGGTGATCGCCAAGCAGAAATAAGCGTCGTCATCCAGTCTCGGTCAAAATAGGGAAGACTGGATCGCTTCGTCGCTTTGGTTGTCGACGACGAGAACTTCGGCTCCCCGCAATGACGAAATCATTGCGGGGAGCCTACTTCCTTAAGTCCCCGGCATCGGCTTCGCTTTGCGCGAGCGTCACCGGCGGCACCGAATGGCGTTTCACCAACGCCATCTGCGTCATCGCGAAGATCATCGTCAGCGGCACCATGCCGAACACCTTGAACGCGACCCAGAATTCCGTGCCCTGGGTGCGCCAGATGATTTCGTTGAGCACCGCCATCGCGAAGAACCACAGCGCCCAGCGCGTCGTGAGAATGCGCCAGCCTTGCGCGGTCAGATTGAACATCTGGTCGAACATGATCGCGATGAAGGATTTGCCGAACAGCAATCCACCACCGAGCACCGCCGCGAACAGGCAGTAGACGATCGTCGGCTTCATCTTGATGAAGGTCTCATCGTGCAGGATCAGTGTCAGCGCGCCGAATACCACGACAACGATCGCGGTCACGATCGTCATGATCGGGACGTGCCTCGTCACGACATAGGACGCGATCATCGCCACGATCACCGCGACCATGAAGGCGCCGGTGGCGATGAACAGGTTGCCCTTGGCGTTGGCGACGAAGAACACCAGCAGCGGTCCCAGCTCGGTCGCGAGCTTGAACAAAGGGTGGGGTATTTTCTTGTCCATGCTGGATATCCCTCTACGCCGTCATCCTGAGCCGCGACCGGCGACGTCTTCGTGGTCCGGAGCGCGTCTCGCACGATGGGCCAAGTTTAAGTCTCGATCCCCGCGATCGCCTGCGCGAAATCTTTCGCCGCGAAATCGCTCAGATCCTCGACGCCTTCGCCGACCCCGATGAAATGCACCGGCAGTTTGAATCTTTCCGCGAGCGCCACCAGGATGCCGCCGCGCGCGGTGCCGTCGAGCTTGGTCATCACCAGCCCGGTCACGCCGGCGACGCGATGAAACGCCTCGACCTGCGACAGCGCGTTCTGGCCGACCGTCGCGTCGAGCACCAGCAGCACGGCATGCGGCGCCGAGGCATCGACCTTGCGAATGACGCGCACGACCTTGTCGAGTTCGTTCATCAGTTCGGCCTTGTTCTGCAAGCGCCCGGCGGTGTCGATCAGCAGCACGTCGCGGGCATCGTTCCTCGCGGCGGTGACGGCCGTGAAAGCGAGGCTCGCGGAATCCGAACCCTGCGTGCCGGAAATCACCGGCGATCCGGTGCGCTCGCCCCACACCTTCAACTGTTCGATGGCGGCGGCGCGGAACGTATCGCCCGCCGCCAGCATCACCTTGCGGCCCTCGCCGGAGAATTTTGACGCCAGCTTGCCAATCGTCGTGGTCTTGCCGGAGCCGTTGACGCCGACCATCAGGATTACGAACGGCTTCTTGTCGGCGTCGATCACCAAGGGCTTGGCGACGCCGATCAACACCTTCTCGACTTCGGTGGCGACCACGGTCTTGACCTCCTCGGCGGAGATCGCCTTGTCGTAGCGGCCGTGGCCAACGGCGGCGGCGATCCGCGCCGCGACTTCGGCGCCGAGATCGGCGCGCAGCAGCACGTCCTCGATGTCGTCCAGCATCGCGCGGTCGAGCTTGCGCTTTACGACGAGCGCGGCGACCGCCGAGCCGAGCGAACTCGACGTGCGCTTGAGGCCGCCGGAGAGACGCTTCCACCAGCTTTGTTTGGGTTGGTCGGTGCTATCGGTCATCTGGCGCGTGTGTTAGCCGTTTCGGCTTGCAAACGAAAGTCGCACAATCTTGAACGATGTTCCCGAACTGACGGCCGAGCAAATCCAAGCCCGGGTCCTGCACCGCGACGGGCTGATGCTGGTGATCGACAAGCCCGCCGGGCTGCCGGTCCATCGCGGGCCGAAAGGCGGACCAAATCTGGAAACGTCGTTCGACGCCTTGCGTTACGGCCTGCCGCGCCCACCCGTTCTGGCGCACCGGCTGGATCGCGATACGTCCGGCTGTCTGGTGCTCGGCCGACATCGCAAGGCGACGGCGTCATTGGGGCTGCTGTTCAAGCACGGGCGGATTTCCAAAACCTATTGGGCGGTGGTCGACGGCGGACCCGTCGATGACGAAGGCACGATCGATCTGCCGCTCGGGCGGCTGAATGTCGAGCGCGGCTGGTGGCAGAAGGTCGATTCGGCGGGGCAGCCAAGCGTGACAAAATGGCACGTGATGGGGCGGTCCCTCTTGAAGACGAAGCCCCCGACCCCTCCCGGTGCGCTGCCTGTGACGGATGAG
Organism: Tardiphaga sp.; assembly: GCA_028290325.1. Classification (GTDB taxonomy): domain Bacteria; phylum Pseudomonadota; class Alphaproteobacteria; order Rhizobiales; family Xanthobacteraceae; genus Tardiphaga. The sequence goes on along the minus strand of JAQGJY010000171.1, from coordinate 254 downwards.
ACACCCGCTCAATTCTCAAGCGGCCTCACTTGGCTCGCCTTGGAGCCGATCACGGGACGCACGCATCAATTGCGCGTGCATTGCGCGGCGATGGGCTGGCCGATCATCGGCGACAGCATCTATGGCCACGACGCGGTGGCGCGGCGGGCGCGCAATGAGTCGTTCGTGCTGAAGCCGGGCGAGCCGACATTGCACCTCCACGCCCGCGAGATCGTGATTCCGATCTCGCGCAACAAGGAGCCGGTCCGGGTCAC
>JAQGJY010000166.1 GCA_028290325.1 Tardiphaga sp. | reverse complement strand
CAGCCGACACCGGATTGGGCCGAGATCGGCCGGCCCGTGGCCGACCTGCTGGACGGGCTGAGCCTGTCGCATCCCCAACCGAAATCGATCGCCTTCAAGGCGGCATTGCCTGCGGCGGCCGCGATCGACGCCACGCTCCAGATTTGCGCGACGCATCTGCTGACGTCCTATGCTCGCAACGGGTACATTCCGGCCTATGCGGCGTTCAACCTGATCGGTGATCCGGATCTGCGCGGCAAGGACTTCCTGGCCGCGCTGACCGGCCTGAATGCGCGCGGCTATAAGAATTCGACGCTGCTGTTCAATCTGGCGCGTATCTTCATCGCGCGCTCGCCCGCGCATGAGATCATCAATCCGCCATGGACCGGCATCGCCGAGCCGATGTGGCAACCAATGCAGGTGAGGCATCGCTCGGCCTATTACGATGCCTTCTATATCGAGGCGTTGCTGAGCTTCGCCGAGAGCGGCCTGGCGTCCTCCGTGCAGCAGGCGCAGGCCAAGGGCGCGATCGACGCGATGACGCGCTTCTGCCTGCACACCAGCCGCGAGACCGTGCCCGCCGCCGATGGCGGCACCTTCGACGTGGTGACGGCGATCGCGCCGCCGCCGCATCCGCGCTTCAGCAAGTTCTTCACCAACATCAAGCAGACGCTCGGCTTCGACATCTACGTGCCGGATTGCGACACCACCGCCTGCGCGGTCTCCGCCGCGACGCAGGCCGGCGTCAGCGATCCCCTGCTCGACCAGCCTCTGATCGATTTCTACGCCGGCTATCAGGTCAAGACCGGCGAGAATGCGCCGCGCGTCACCGTCCCGCTCAACGATCACATCGACTATGACGGCGGCATCGTCACCTGGATTGACAATCTCGCGGGTCAAAGACCGTATGGCAACGATCTGGATCCGACGCTCAATCTCGATGTGCTCGAAGTGTCGTTCCGCAATTGCGCGCGCTGGCGGATCGTCGAAACGCCATCGCGGCTGGCGACGATCCAGCGCATTCTCGGCTTCCAGCGCCGGCTTGTCGAAAGCGGCCAGTTCGCCGATCCGCGCGCCCACATCTATTATCTGCCCGAGCTTTACAGCGCCTATGTCGGCCGCTGCTACGCCGCGTTCCGCGCGCTGCCCGCCGCGACGCAGCGCGCGATCGACCCGGACGACGCGTTCGGATTGATCCGCGCCCGGGTGCTGGCTTATGTGCAGGATCATCTGATCGCTCACGAGATGAACGCCTTCGACGCGGCGCTGGCGCTGATCGCGCTCGGCCATCTCGACGCCGATGCCGCGCATTTCGCGGCGCCGCTGGCCTGCATCGTCGCGTCGCGCGGCGAAGGCGGCCGCCATGGTCCGTTCAAGGCCTACGAATGGAATAAGATGAAGACACCGACGCGCATCATCGTCGGCGGCCCCGAAGTCACGTCGGCATTCGTGCTGATGGGTCTGGCTTTGGCGCGGCGCACCCTCGCGCGAAGGTGACCGCATAACGCGCGATCGGCGTGGAGCAGGTCTGGCGGCGCGGCCCAACTCGCACCACAATCGCGGACCTTGCTGCCGCTCAATCCCGCCGAGACCTCTCCATGCCGAGACGACTGCTGATCGCCCTGACATTGCTCCTGATGCCCGCGCTGGCGCGGGCCGCCGACATCGTTGGCGAGCCGAAATTTCGCGACGCCGACCAGGTGGTGATCGGCACGACGCGCGTCCGCCTCGCCGGCATCGCTGCGCCGGCGCTCGATCAGCTCTGCCTCAATCCGAAAGGCGAGCGCTGGACCTGCGGCTCGGCGGCGCGCGACGCGCTGATCAAATTCTCGGGCGATCGAAGCTGGACCTGTACGCCGACACGGACCGACCGCTTCGGCCGCAGCGTCGCCAAATGCCTCGTCGATGGCGAGGATGTCTCAAAATGGATGGTAAAGAACGGCTGGGCGCTGGCCTATCTGCAGTTCTCGAAAGAATATGAAGCCGACGAAAAGGAAGCCCGCGACGCCAAGGCCGGGCTGTGGGCCGGCGCCTTCATCGCGCCGTGGGACTGGCGCGTGCGCAACAAGAAGACCGCGATCCTTGGCGCGGTGAAAGCGCCCGACACCGCGAACGCGATCCTGCTCGCCTCGGCCTCCGGCCCGGTCGCGCCGTCGCCGACCTGCACGATCAAAGGGAATGTCAATCGCTCCGGCGTCTGCATTTTCCATCAGCCGACCAGCCGCTGGTACGCCAAGATCAAGATGCGCGTCTCCAAAGGCACGCGCTGGTTTTGCTCGGTTGACGACGCCGTCGCCGCCGGCTGCCGCGAAACGCGGCGATGACGATTTAGCCACACGTCATTCGGGGCGCGGACGCTGGCTTAGCGGGCGCGAACCCGGACCCTTGTCGCGATTCCCGGCTCGCTCGCAGCGAGCGTTGCTCTCGCCGCAATGCGGCGTGTTGCCTAAGGGACATGCCGCCTCATTCGGGCTACAAGATCCGCCGACTCCAAACACAGGATTAATCCCGATGGTCGTTCGCGCTGGCCGTGAATTTCTTGCCATTCCCGGCCCCACCACAATGCCCGACGAGGTGCTGCGCGCGATGCATCGCCCGGCCATGGATATCTATTCTCCGGCGCTGGAGGAGATGACCGCCAGCATCCAGCGCGATCTCTCGACCTTGTTCGCGACCAAAGCCCGCAGCTACATCTACATCGCCAACGGCCACGGCGCATGGGAAGCCGCGCTGACCAACGTGCTGTCGCGCGGCGATAAAGTGCTCGTGCTGGAAAGTGGACGCTTCGCCATCGGCTGGGGTGCCGCGGCGTCCGCGATGGGCGTCGAGGTCGAAATCTTGAAGGGCAGTTGGAGCCACGCGGTGCGCCCCGCCGAGGTCGAGGCGCGACTGCGCGCCGACACGCAACGCGAGATCAAGGCGATTCTCGTCGTGCAGATCGACACGGCCTCCGGCGTGGTCAACGACATCGAAGCCATCGGCCGCGCGATCAAGGCCGCGAAGCACGACGCATTATTCATGGTCGACGCCGTGGCCTCGCTCGGTTGCATGCCGTTCGAGATGGATGCCTGGGGCATCGACGTTGCGATGTCCGGCTCGCAAAAAGGCATGATGGCCCCGCCCGGCCTCGCTTTCGTCGCCGCAAACGATCGCGCGCGCGACATCCACACGCGCGCCGGATTGCGGACGCCTTACTGGGACTGGACCGAGCGCGAAGGCGCGGAGCACTACAAGAAATATGCCGGCACGGCCCCCGTGCATCTGCTGTTCGCGTTGCGCTGCGCGATGGATCTGTTGTTCGAGGAAGGGCTTGAGGCCGCCGCATTGCGCCATCGGCTGCTTGCGGAAGCCGTCCGACGCGCGGTCGGCACCTGGGCGCAAGGCGGCGTGCTCGGATTCAACATCGCCGAGGCGCGCGAGCGATCCGATACGGTCACGACCGTGACCATGGCGAAAGGGAGCGATCCGGTCGCGCTGCAACGTTATTGCAACGAGAAATGCGGCGTCGTTCTCGGCACCGGCATCGGCGATCTGTTGGGCCAGGCGTTTCGCATCGCGCATATGGGTCACGTCAACGCGCCGATGATTCTCGGCACGCTCGGCGTGATCGAGATGGCGCTGACCGCGCTGCGAATTCCGCACGGCGCCGGCGGCGTCGATGCGGCGGTGACATATCTGGGCGAGGCGGTGAAGGCCTAGCGCCAAGCTGTCATTGCGAGGAGTGGCCATCCTCGGTCGGCAATCTCGCCGGCGGCCCGACGCTGCGAACCGATCCAGAGCTTGTCGCCTCCGCCGGAGCCGATATGATGTCGCTCAATTCCACGACTGCCCCCCAATCGGCCCGCAGTCGGACCACCACATAAAGGGCCGGCCTGACAAGCCGCCCACGCCGGGGGACTTTGGGACATGGCCGCTTCCAACCAGTCGCTGACTGTGTGCGTTGTTACCTCGCTCTATGTTGGCACCACGATCCTGCACACCGAAGCCGAACGCACCGGCGTGATCCGCGACATTCTGCGAGGCGAAGCCAGCCGCGACGGTTATGTGATGCTGTTGCGGAATCTCCAGCCGGCCTATCGCGCACTGGAAGATGGCCTCGCCGCACATCGCGAGACCCCGGCTTTGGCCGAACTGTCGGCTTATCAGCTCGATCGCTGCGGCGCGATCGAAGCCGATCTGATTGCTGTGGCGGGGCCGGACTGGGCGACGACGATCGCGCTGCTGCCGGAAGGCTCGGCCTATGCCACGCGAATCGCGGCGGCCGCGCAAGGCGACGGCAGTCTTCTGATCGCGCACGCTTATGCGCGCTTTCTCTGCGATCTGAGTGGCGGACAGATTTTGCGGCGCCTGCTGGCCATGTCTCTGGCGCTGACGCCGTCCCAATTGTCGTTCTATGATTTT
>JAQGJY010000410.1 GCA_028290325.1 Tardiphaga sp. | reverse complement strand
CGGCGCCATCCAGTTCGAGCGGCAGGGCTATTTTTGCCGCGATCGTGACTCGGCGCCGGGCAAGCTGGTGTTCAACCGCACCGTCGGCCTGCGCGACAGCTACGCAAAAGCCGTCGCGGCGGGCTCTTAACCCTGATCCTTCTGGAGACCCGCCATCGAAGAGGAAGTACGCCGCTCCTGCATTGACGGTCGCTGGCCGCGATCCAAACCGTCGGCCTCTGCAAAAACCTCAAAGTTGCATTTTCCCGATCCGTTCCGCTAGCCGCTTGGCATCTCGCCGCCTTAGCATTCGGCCGGTAAGCGGCAGCGCGCGGGCGTTCGATGGGGGAGCTGGGCGGCAAGCGACGACCACCGCGCGCGACGGCCACGACCTGGCCGCCGCGCAACTTGGCGCAAGCGAGCGGTGCGTCTAACGGGAACGACCTCTGGCAGGTCTGGCTCGCGCGCGTGCAGGCATGGCGGCGAGCGGAGGCCGGCGCCGGGCGGCTGATGCCGTGGATCCCGATCGCTTTCGGTACGGGCATCGCTTTGTATTTCGCCGCCGAACGCGAGCCCGTGACCTGGGTCGCTCTTGTCACGGCGGTGGCGTTGAGCGCGCTCGCTTTCATGTCGCGCCGATCGCGCGTCTTCGTCGCGATGGTCTCCCTGGCATCGATCGCGTCGGGCTTCGCGGCGGCGACCATTAAAGCCTCGCGCGTTGCCCACGACGTTCTGACGCGGCCGATCTACACGTCGTCGATCAAAGGGTTCGTCGAGACCCGGGAGGAGCGCGAGCGCACCGATCGTTTCGTGTTGCGCGTGACACAAATGGACACCGCGCGCGGGCAGGCGGTGCTCGCCCGCGTGCGGCTCTCGGTCAAGAAAGCCACCGCGCCCAAAGTCGGCCAGTTCGTCGAATTGAAAGCGCGGCTGCTGCCGCCGCTGTCGGCGTTGCGACCCGGCGCTTATGATTTTTCGCGCGACATGTATTTTCAGGGCATTGCCGCGTCCGGTTTCGCGATGGGCGCGATCACCGTCCGCGATCCGCCGGCGGGCCTCAGCGGCGGCTGGTCGTTACGTTATGCCGCGACGATGCAGGGCCTGCGCGACGCCATTGATGCGCGTATCCGCGCGGTCCTGTCAGGCGACAGCCGCGCCATCGCGACCGCGTTGCTGACCGGCAAACGCGACGCGATATCGGCGCAGGTCAATGACGCGATGTTCGTGTCGGGGCTGGGCCATGTGCTGTCGATCTCTGGCTATCACATGGCGGTCGTCGCCGGCATCGTGTTCTTCGCGGCGCGCGCGCTGCTGGCGCTGATCCCGGCCTTGACCGTGACCTTTCCGATCAAGAAGGTCGCCGCCGCGGCGGCGCTGGTCGCGGCGACGTTCTATCTGCTGCTGTCCGGTGCAGAAGTGGCGACGCAGCGCTCGTTCGTGATGGCGGCCGTGGTGCTGGTCGCCATCATGGTCGATCGCCGCGCGATCACCTTTCGAACTTTAGCAATCGCTGCAATGATCGTGCTGCTGCTGACGCCGGAGGCGCTGGTGCATCCGAGTTTCCAGATGTCGTTCGCGGCCACGCTCGGGCTGGTGGCTTTGGTCCAGATCGGCATGCCGAAAGTGTTCGCGACGCCGGAAAGTTCGCGCACCGCGCGGGCGGCATTGTGGGGCGGCCGCGAGATCGCGATGCTGGCGCTGGCCTCGCTCGTCGCGGGGCTGGCGACGACGCCCTATGCGGCGTTTCACTTCCATCGCTTCACACCCTATGGCGTGCTGGCCAATCTCGCCGCCATGCCGGTGGTTTCGATCCTGGTGATGCCGGCCGGCATTCTCGGGCTGGTGGCGATGCCGTTCGGCTTCGACGGCATCTTCTGGCGGGTGATGGACTTCGGCATTGTCTGGATGATCGCGGTGGCGCAATGGGTCGCGGCGTTACCCGGCGCGATCGGGCGCATCGCCGCGTTCGGTATCGGGCCTCTGATCACGGCAAGCGGCGGCATCATTCTGCTCGGGCTGCTGCGAACGCCGCTGCGCTTTGCCGGCGCGGGTCTGCTGGCGGTGGCGATGCTGGCCGCGCTGCGGACGCCGCAGCCGGACGTGTTGATTTCCGGCGATGGCCGCAGCGTCGGCGTCCGCGGTCAAGACGGCGTTCTGAATGTGATGAGCGCCGGAAAGGATGCGTTCGTGTTGCGCGAATGGCTCGGCGCCGATGCCGACGCGCGGGTCGCGGGCGACGCCTCGCTTGGTCACGGCGTGTCATGCGACGTGGATGGCTGCGTCACGGCTTTGGCCGATGGCGCGCTGGTGGCGCTGGCGCTGACATCGGAAGCGTTGCCGGACGACTGTCAGCGCGCCGCCATCGTCGTCTCGGCGCGGCCGGTGCCGGCTGATTGCGCGGCGCTGGCGATCGGACCGCAGGCGTTGCGGGCGCGCGGCGCGATGATGATACGGCGGCAGGGCGATGCTTATGTCATCGCGGCCCAAAGGCCGCGCGGGACGGATCGGCCATGGTCGCCGGCGGTCGCCGAGGCTGATGATGTCGCCGCGCCGACGCCGCGTGCTGCCCCGGCGCGGCCGGCCGATGCGACGCCCGCCGAAACGGACTTGCAGGCGGACGATTAGAGAAGGCCGATTCCCGTCAACCCTCAATACTTGCGGTACAGCCCGACCAGCTTGCCCTGAATCCGTACGCGGTTCGGCGGCAGGATGCGGACCTCATAGGCCGTATTGGCGGGCTCCAGCGCGA
>JAQGJY010000042.1 GCA_028290325.1 Tardiphaga sp. | reverse complement strand
ACCAGCTTGCCGTCATCCGTGAGACCTTGCAGAGCATCTGTAGCGCTCCAGAGGTCAATGAGCCGGCCAAGCAAGGATCATGCGCGGCGGCGCCGGCGCTTGAATTGATCGACGTGTCTTTCTCCTATGGGAATAACCACCGGGTGCTGGATCGAATAAATCTGCGCATTCCGCATGGCCAGCGGCTGGCAATCATAGGAGCGTCGGGTGCTGGAAAATCCACACTACTCGCTCTCCTGCAGAGGCTACACCTTCCGCAGTCGGGGAAACTTCTGTTGGGAGGGACACCGATCGACCTGCTCGCAGACGACGAAATCAGGGAAACAGTAGGCTTCGTACCGCAGGACGTCAGTCTTTTTAGCCGTTCGATCATGGAGAACCTGCGTTACGGGCGCCCGGACGCGACCGAGGAGGAAGTGCTTGCGTCGGTTCAGGCCGCACAGTGCGAATTTATCACCGCGCTTCCCAATGGTTACGATACCGTCGTTGGTGAACGCGGGGCGACGTTGTCTGGCGGTCAGCGCCAACGTCTGGGAATTGCGCGTGCTATCTTGAAGCGCTCGCCGGTGCTGTTGTTGGACGAAGTCACCTCAGCTTTGGATGTCGAGACTGAATCAGAACTCCGCAGGTCCTTGTCGCAAGCGTGCCGCGGACGAACCATCATCGCTGTAACGCACCGTCTCGCGAGCGTCGCGTCGTTCGATCGAATCATCGTCCTGCAGGCTGGCAAAGTCATTCAGGACGGCTCGCCGGCTGAAATACTGCCGGCAGCAGCCTACCAGAAAACCTCAGAGCGCCCGCCACACATGCAACCGGCGCGTCGGGAGCTCGCCGCGGCGGCGGGCGGCTAACGCCTTAACGTACACGTAGGACTAAGTCAGCCACCGGGCTGAGGGTGAGGTTGGAGGCCGGCCGCGGCGTCGTCTGAGAGCCGTCTCGGCTTCAACCAAACGATGCGAGGCCTAACATCATACATTGCCGTGCCGGACCGGGTCAGAAAGATGAGATGTCAGTGTGAGCCGGCGCACTGTTTCAGCGCCGCCTTGCCCGCGGTGGTCATCGCGTTGATGCCGGTCTGCCCATCCTCGGCGCATTCTCGGATACCATTCGCCACAGCAACTCGAACATCGTGTTTTTGTCCGCCAGGCAACGTTTCGCAGATCGCATCCAGAACGATTTCCATGTTCGCGCGAGCGCGTGCCTCAAAATTTGAAAACGGCATACGTCAACTCCTTTGCGCATGAACGATGAGATGTTCATTGCAGTAGACCCGATGCTGCTGCTTGTCTGTTCGCGAGGTGACATTGAATCTCTCACTTGCGCAGAGCTTCGCCTGTCGAGTTGGTGGTGCGGCGTTCAACCGCGCCGCTGGCCTAAACGATAACCCGGGTCAAACCGACGGATGGCGGGAAGTGGGGGAAGAGAGCCAATTGTCGGAGTGCTTCCGCGACGGGGTCTCGCTCGTGGTCCAGCCCGGCGCTGCTTTTGCTCCCAACAGCGACGAGGTTGGCTGAATCCTGCTCGTGTCGAGAAACGCGATTCGTGCCGCAACGAGAACCGCGATCACTATCCAGAACGCTAAAGCACCATATCCCATTGTTTTAGCGTCCGTGCTCGAGGCAAATGTGACCAACTGCGATTCCTGTTGTGGCTCACTATCCGAAACGACCAAACGAGGCGCCGAATGACCCGGCTGAAAAAAGAGACTTGCCTTGATGCGATCGCTCATCGACGTCCACCCAAAATCCTCATCATTGAAAATGCGCTGATTTTCAAAGAGTTCAAGGAGACAGATATCCTTACTCGGTGGGTTTTGTAGTTGGTTTAGTGCGCCGCGGAGTGGGATCGGAGCAACTTCTTCTCATCGCCCGGCGCGGCCGCGCCGATCGCGTCGCCCGGTTCGGAAATCTCCGGACTCCGGTGCTTCAAATGACGCTTCCAAAATGTAATCATATATTATATCTTATATAAGAATACCCTAGCAAGTCCGCTCGCGGAACGTTGTCCGGGTCTGACACAGCTGAGACCGGTTCGGCATGGACAATGAAGGCAAATCAGTCGTGGAGCCAGGCGGGGGACCCGGCTGGCCAGTCCGTTTTGCTTCAGCCTTTGCGCGCCTCATTGCGTTCGTTCCCGGGGTCGCCCTCTGCTGCATGATCGCTGGCGCTGCCGTGATGTTGCAGAATTTTGAAGAGAGAGCTTTGGGACATCCCTACGTTGAGGCGCTCGTGATTGCCATTCTTCTTGGCATCGTTGTGCGCAACCTTTGGCGCCCCGGCAAGCTATGGGAATACGGTATTTCCTTCAGCGCTAAGGCATTGCTGGAGGTCGCCGTGATGTTGCTAGGTGCCTCGATAAGCTTCGCCGCGATTATCGAGTCTGGGCTCGGGTTGCTGACCGGCATTGTCTTGACGGTCATCGCCGCGCTCGCGTCGAGCTATGCCATCTGTAGAGCGCTAGGATTGCCACAGCGGGTTTCGATTTTGATCGCGTGTGGCAACTCGATCTGCGGTAATTCCGCGATCGCCGCGGTAGCACCGATCATCGGTGCGGACGGTGACGACGTCGTGTCCTCGATTGCTTTTACCGCTATCCTCGGTGTGATCGTTGTGCTGGGATTGCCGCTGTTTATCCCGCTGTTGCAGTTGACCGAGACGCAATACGGGGTCCTCGCCGGGCTCACGGTTTACGCCGTGCCCCAGGTTCTCGCTGCGACGGTGCCGATCAGTGCGCTCAGCGCGCAGTTAGGAACGCTGGTCAAGCTGGTGCGGGTTCTCATGCTCGGGCCGGTGATTATTCTGTTGTCGCTCCTGCGCTCGAAGCTCAACGTGTCGGGCGCCAGCCCTCAACCTCGCCTCGGCTGGCGTCATCTTATTCCGTGGTTCATCACCGGCTTTCTCGTCCTCGCCGCGCTGCGCAGTCTCGGGCTTGTACCGAATGTTTTACGCGCGCCGATGGCGATCACCACGAAATGGTTGACGATCATATCGATGGCGGCCCTTGGGCTCGGCGTAGATGTCCACATCCTCCGCCGGGTAGGCGGCCGCGTCACGGCCGCGGTTGTGGCCTCACTTGTCGTGCTTGTCGCCATCAGCATGGCTCTCATTTGGGTCTTGCGCATCGCATGAGAGCAGGCGCCGTGTTACGGCGGTACCGAACGAGTTGTCCGAGCCGTTGACGAGGTGCTTTTGCGGCCTTTGTTGTGATGCCATGGACTCACGTATAATATGCAAGACATGAGCATCCCCCGACAACCGACCAGAAAACCCGCCAAGGCCCCCGTTGCGACCACGGTCGGAGGCACGAGGGGGGCTGAGTCGCTTGGTTTTCGGCCGCTGTACCGCCAAGTCAAAGAACTGTTGATGAAACGCTTGGGCGATGGCAGCTGGTCGCCGGGGCAATTGTTGCCAAGCGAACCCGAGATTGCCGCCGAGCTTGGCGTTAGTCCAGGCACCGTGCGCAAGGCTCTCGATGAGATGAGTGCCGAAAGCCTCGTGGTTCGCCGCCAGGGACGGGGTACTTTCGTAGCGCGCCACGACGAAGAGCGCGTTCGGTTCCAGTTCTTCCGGCTGATTTCCGACAGCGGCGAACGCCGCTTTCCAGAAAGCCGCACAATTTCGATCGCGGCCGCGAACGCCGACGAGACGGCCGCGGCACGGCTTGGCATTACGCTGAAGGCGCCGGTGATCACGATCGAGCGCGTTCGCTCTCTCGGCAATCGCCCGTGTATCCACGAGCGTATCTTGCTACCTAAGTCGCTATTCCCGGGTATCGAGCGCCTCAAGGATCTTCCCAACAATCTTTACGCGCACTACTCCGCGAAATACGGCGTGACGATTGCGCGCGGCACCGAACGCCTGAAGGCAGTGGCGGCCGATGCACAGCAGGCCAAGTTGCTGGACGTGAAGGTGGGAGCGCCGATGCTCCTGATCGATCGCGTTGCGCTCGGCGTGGACGGAACGCCGGCCGAGTGGCGCTTGTCGGTTTGTCACACCGAAGAGACACACTATCTCAGCGATCTGAAATAGCTCGAATTTCGGGGTTTGTGTCGTTGGCGACGACATGGCCCGCAAACCTCGAAACACGCCTGTGGACGTTCTCATGTCTATTGTCTTATATAAGATATGCATGTAGCGTGCCCGCACGTTCGAGGGAATTGATCCGACGGCTTGGCACTCCTTCGAAGATGATCATGACGATGTCATCTGACTGCTGCGCCTATTAATCGGCGTCGCACGGTAGCCATTGCGGTTGGAGAATTGACGTGCCCGATATCGTCATCAGCGAGTTTATGGATGAACAGGCCATACGCGACGGATTAGCCGGTCTCGACGTCGTCTATGATCCTGGGCTGGTCGATCGGCCGGGTGATCTGATCAAACTTCTTGACGATGCCCGTGCACTGATCGTGCGCAACCGGACCCAAGTCCGTGGCGCGCTGCTCACCGCGGCACGTAAACTGCGCGTGGTCGGCCGGCTCGGTGTCGGGCTCGACAATATTGATGTTGCGGCCTGTGAAGCGCGGAGTATCGCGGTGTTTCCGGCCATTGGCGCCAACGATCAGTCGGTCGCCGAATATGTGATTTGTACAGCGATGATGTTGCTGCGCCGGGCCTATGCAGCCACGCCGCAGATGGCAGCGGGTGCGTGGCCACGCGGCGCGCTGGTCGGTCAGGAGATTGCCGGCAAAGTGATGGGACTTGTAGGCTTCGGTTCGATCGCGCGCCGGACGGCGGGACTTGCCAAAGCTCTCGGGATGCAGGTGATTGCCTATGACCCGTATGCAGGAGATCCAGCCTTTGCCGACGCGGGTGTACAACGGCGTGAACTCATGGCGCTTCTCGCCGAAGCCGACGTGATCAGTCTGCATGTCCCGCTGACGGAAGCTACTAAAGGCCTGATCAATGATGCTGCCATTGCGCATATGAAGCCCGAGACGATTTTGATCAATGCCTCGCGCGGTGGCGTGGTTGATGAGCTGGCCGCTGTTGCGGCGCTTCGTGCGCGCAAGCTCGGGGGTGCTGCTCTCGATGTTTTCGTGCGGGAGCCGCTGGATGCGGCGGCTGCCGCCACATTCAAGGATGTCCCCGGGTTGATTTTGACTCCGCATATCGCCGGTGTGACGGAAGAGTCGAACTCGCGTGTGTCCTGGGTGACCGTCGATAACATCAAGAAGGCGCTGGCAATATGAACTCACTCATGTTGCCCGATGTGACGGAACGAGTAGCCATTGCATTCATGCGGCACGGTTGCAGCGCCGACAATGCGCAGTCTGTGGCCTGCGCACTGGTCGCCGCCGAAGCCGACGGGCTCAAGGGCCATGGCTTGTCGCGAGTTCCGACATATCTGGAAATGCTCAAAAGCGGCAAGATCAACGGTCTGGCAAAACCAACGGCCGCACGACTGCGTCCCGCTGTGCTTGCGATCGACGCGGCCTGTGGCTTCGCGTATCCGGCGATCGATCTTGCCGTGGCGGAATTGCCGAAACTCGCATCGGAGCAGGGGATCGCTATCGCGTCAATCCGGCGTTCGAACCATTGCGGAGCAGCTGGCCTGCCCTGCGAGGCGCTTGCCCGAAAAGGACTCGTCGCGCTCCTGTTCGCTAACACGCCTGGCGCGATGGCGCCGTGGGGCGGGCGGCAACCCGTGTTCGGGACGAATCCGATCGCGTTCGCAGCTCCTCTCGATGGGAGAGAGCCGGTGGTCGTCGATCTTGCACTGTCCAAGGTGGCGCGCGGCCCGATCGCTGCTGCGAAACAACGCGGCGAAATCATTCCCGAAGGCTGGGCATTGGACATCCACGGCGAACCGACCTCCGATCCGACGAAGGCGCTGCAAGGCACGATGATTCCGCTCGGCGGCGCCAAAGGTGCCGCGCTCGCGTTTATGGTCGAGATTCTTGCAGCCTGTCTGACGGGTGCGAATCTCGCCTTCGAGGCGTCGTCGTTCCTGGACGGCGAAGGCGGCCCGCCGCAGACTGGACAATTAATGATGGCGATCGATCCCGCCGCATTCGGTCACCGTAAGTTCGGTGAGCGCATGGCGACCCTGGCCGGCGCGATCGAACGACAGCAGGGAGCCCGATTGCCGGGCGCGCGACGATTGGCCAGCCGTGCTCGCGCGGCGACGGAGGGGCTCGTCATTCCACCTGAAATCGAGGCTCTGGCAATTGGTTGACGAGAGGTCAAAACCAACCGAATGAAATGACGGCGGCAAACTTTCGATGCTCTTGGCAGGCTTACGCGCTATCCAGCCAAGAATCCGCCATCGATCGCGACCACCGTTCCGGTGGCGTAGCGCGATGCTGGCATGCACAGGAACGCCACCGCGCCGGCGACGTCATCGGGTTGGCCCCAGCGCTTGAAGGCGGTGCGATCGGCGATGCGCTGATAGTGCGCTTGATCCTGGCGTCCAGCTTCGTTGATGCTGGTTTCGATATAACCTGGCGCCACCGCGTTGACGCGGATGCCGTCCTCGGCCCACGCGAGCGCCAGAGCCTTGGTCAGCATCACGACGCCGCCCTTGCTGGCGCAGTAGGCAGGAATGCGCGGTAACGCAAGCGTTGCATTCATCGAGGCGATGTTGACGATCGAACCTTGGGACCGCGCCAGCAAGGGCCGGAAGGCCATGCATGTGCGGAACGTGCCGATGAGGTTCACGTCGACCACCTTCATGAAGGTCGCGATCTCAAACTCCTTATCGCGCGCCAGGATCCCTGCGCAATTGATTAGCGCATCGACGCGCTGATGTTCCTTGGCGAAGGCTTCGACCGCCGAATCGTCGGTGACGTCGAGTGGCCGGAGGGTGATCCCGGCACGCGAGCGGAGCTGCGAGTCTGCGATCGCGGCTTCGTCGATAGCCGTAGCTGTGACGGTTGCGAGGAGATCGCAGAACAGATTCGAGATCGCGGCTCCGATGTCGCCCGCTCCGCCGATCACGACGGCACGAAAGCCCGAAGGCAGGGAAAACGAAGCTGTCATAGAAGTGATCCTCGTTGATCTGCGCGTCAGGCGCGCGGCGGTGCCGTCGATTCACGGACAATCAGGGAGTAATCGACCTCGTGATGCATGATGGTCTGCTCGCCCGCGAGGTGCCGGACCAGGTATTCGCCGGCGCGTTGCCAAGTCGCGCCGGTTGGCACCTGGATCGTGGTGAGGCTCGGCCGCAAATGCCGGCTCCAGTCGAGATCGTCGAAGCCGACCACCGACAGGTCGCGGGGAATGACATATCCGCTGCGTTCCGCCTCAAGCAGCACGCCATAGGCGATGACATCGTTGCCGCACACCAGCGCGCTTGGCCGCTCGGGCAGGCTAAGGAGATATCGCGCTGCCTCGCGCGCATCGTCGAGCGTGTAGGGCACCTCGACGTGCCATTGCGGCGGCAACTCGATGCCATTCTCGGACAGAGCGCGGCGAAAGCCGTCGATGCGCGCGCTGGCGCGATCATTGTTCCGCTGCAACGCTGAGACGATTCCGATTTTGCGGTGGCCGAGCTCAACGACGTGCATCGCCGCGCGATGGGCCGCCGCTTCATTGTTGGTGCCAACGCAAGGATAGGGGCGGTCCGGCCGGTAGACTCCCACATTGATAAAGGGGATGTGGCCATCGGTGAGCATCTTGCGCAAGGCGTCGTGATGGCAGTCGCCGCGCAGCACCAGACCGTCGACGCCCCGGCTGATGAGATTGCGTGCCTGCTCCAGCTCGGCATCGAGATCGTAGCCGCTGGTGGTGAGCAACAGCATATAGCCGACCGACGACAAATATTTCTGCAGCTCTGCAATGCCGCGTGCGAACATCGTGTTGTCGATGGTCGGGATGATCGCTCCGAGCGTGCGGGTGCGCCGCGATGATAGCGCGCGTGCTGAGGCATGTGGAATGTAACCGACCGCGTGCACTGCTTCCGCGATGCGGCGGTGCAACTCGGGGCTGACTGAATCCGGATTGTTCAGCGCGCGCGACACCGACGCCGTCGAAACGCCGGCGCGCGCCGCGACGGCGCGGATACCCTGTCTTAACGCTCCCCCGGAGTGTGGATGCAATGGTACGAACTCGCCTGAAATTGTAACGTTACAAGCGAGAGGATGCGGCCAGATCAGCGCTTTGTCCAGCAAAAATCTTCCTAAAAATCCATTGTTCTTGAATAAAGCGTTCCGGTCCAGGCTTGCTTGACACTCCGGACCTGGCGTGTACTATGTAACCGGTTACATAAAACGATCTGGCTAACCAGGCGCTATGGGACGCAACAGGGAGGAACGGATGTCCAAAGACGCATTGGCGACGCGGGTCGTTATTTCATTGATGGCATTGGGCGCAGCCACGACGGCGGCCTGCGCGGCCGATTTCGACTGGAAGAAGTTTCAGGGCAAGACCGTCACCTTTCTCGCCAACAACAATCCGGTGTCGCAGGCGCTACTGATTCACAAGGGTGACTTCGAAAAGCTGACCGGCATCTCACTCAAGGTCGATGGCTACCAGGAACAGCAGATGCGCCAGCGGCTGGTCACCGTCATGAACGCGCGCAGCGACGAGGTCGACGTGTTCATGTCATTGCCATCGCGCGAAGGCGAGCAATTCGCCGCGGCGGGCTGGTATGGCGATCTCTCGACGGTGTCGAAGAATGAAGCCTCAAAGGATTACGATTTGGCTGGCCTCAGCCAAGCATTGCTCAAGGCTGCGACCTTCGGCGGCAAGCTCACCAGCGTGCCGCTGAACATCGAGGGACCAATCCTCTATTATCGTACCGACATTTTCAAGAAATGCGGCGTGGAGAAGCTGGCGACCATCAAGGACGTCGAAGTCGCCGCGCAGAAGATCAAGGCGTGCGACAGTGCGATCACGCCGTTCGTCTCGCGCGGGCTGAAGCCGGCCGTTGCCTACACCTTCAGCAACATGCTGCACAATATTGGCGGCAGCTACATGGCCAATGGCAAGTCGAATCTCTGCTCGGCGAAAGGCAAGGAGACGCTTGATACCTATAGCCGCCTGCTGCGCGATTATGGGCCTCCAGGTGTCGTCAATTACAGTTTTCAGCAAATATCGGCGCTCTATCGCACCGGCCGCGCCGCGATGTCGTTTGAATCTTCCAACGAATTGCGGACGGTGATGGAAGGCGGCGAACGACTCAAGGATACCGCGCTGGCGCCGTTCCCCGCCGGTGACGCCGGCCAGGTGCCGACGGCGATCGGCTGGGGCCTTGCCGTGTCCGCCTTTAGCAAAAAGCCCGATGCCGCGTGGTACTTCGTGCAATGGGCGACCAGCCCCGAGATCCAGAAGCGAATGGCAGTGCAGGGCATCGCGCCACCACGTCCGGCGGTCGCCAACGACCCTGAGTATCGCAAGTGGATCGACGAGGAGCCGGTGCGTAAGCAATGGCAGGCGGCACTTGATGTGCTTGCGACCAAGGGGTCGTCGGAAGTTGGGTATCCCATCGTTGCCAACCCGGAATCGCGCGAGTTCATCGGCCAGGCCGTGCAGGATCTGATTCTCAAGCAAAAAACGGTGGATCAAGCCTGCGCGGACGCCGACAGGGGGCTCGATGCGCTGATTGCACAGAAGTAACGCCAGGCACAGTTGCCGTCACAATGGGTGACCGCAACTGAACCATCCTCACGAGGAAATAATTGGAAATGACACCTGCAGCGCAAGCCGTAAGGCCGGATCGACAGCGCGCCGAACTCGCCGCGTTGTCGGCGCCAGCGGTGCTGTTCACGCTGGGAATGATCGCATTTCCGGTCGCTTACACCGTTTGGCTTGGGTTTCATGCGTTTTCGTCGACGGGGCGGCAGTCGTTCGTCGGTCTCGGCAATTATTCGAAGCTCATCGCGGACAGCGAATTCTGGCACGGACTTTGGGTGACGCTGGCGCTTTACATTCTCTCGCTGGTGCTGCAGCTCGTGCTGGGCGTATGGCTGGCGCTGCTGCTGTTTCATGCCAAGCGACTGCCGGGTTTCGTTCGCTCATTGTTTATTTCGCCGTTCATGATGCCCCCCGTGGTCGCCGGCCTGATGTGGCTGGTGATCCTCGATCCCTCGATCGGCGCGGCCAACTATGTTTTGCAAGCCGTGGGTTTGCCGCCCTCCGAATGGTTGGCTTCACCGATTTGGGTGATTCCGACCTTGGCGCTGATCGACACTTGGCAATGGGCGCCGTATGTCGCGCTGATCGTGCTTGGCGGACTGCAGTCTTTACCGCCTAGCGTCTATGAAGCGGCGCAGATCGACGGGGCGTCGGCATACACGACATTCAGGCGCATCACGCTGCCGCTGCTGCTGCCGACCATCGTCACGGCCACCATCCTCCGGAGCGTGGACCTGCTGCGCTTCTTCGACATTATTTACATCACGACCCAGGGCGGGCCGGGCAACGCCTCGAACACGCTGAACATCTATGGCTTTCGGGTCGGATTCGAGTTCTTCAATATCGGATATGCCAGCGCTTTGATGCTGACCTTGACCGCGGTCGTGTTTGGCGCGGTGTTGGCTTTGAATCGCCTGCGTGGCGCGGTCGCCTGGTGAAATATCAGATGAATCGCACCCCCATGAGCGAGTCCTGGATCAACCGATTGAACGTCGTGCAACTCGTGCTGGCTGGCATCTTGGTGATGACGCCCACGGCATGGATGGTGCTGTCGTCGTTCAAGCCGTCGTTTGAGGTAACTGCTTATCCGCCGACGCTGATATTTTCACCGACGCTGGAGAACTACAGTCAATTGATGCGGACGACGCCGTTCGTCTCCTACACGATCAACAGCTTGATCG
>JAQGJY010000021.1 GCA_028290325.1 Tardiphaga sp. | reverse complement strand
GGCGCGAGCCATTTGGTGTCGCCGGTCATGTGCACCAGCACCATCACGAGGACGCGGATGTCACCCTCTGCGATCGCGGAGGCGAGGTCGTGCGGTTCCGGCTGGACTTGAAGCTGCATGTTCTGAGGCCTTGTTGAAGTCAGTGATCAGCGTGGTGCCGTGTCCCGGCGCCTCGTTCGGGCCCGACGTCATGCCGGCAACGGATGCGACGTTGGCGATCGCGCCGTGGCGGCGATGGTCCATGCCGACGCCAACGGCGCCGGCGCATATCTCGGCTCGCGATGTCGAACACGTCAGGCCATAGGATGACGCCGGCAACGTCAAGCGGCTCGGGCGCGATATCCGTAATCACGACGCGCGATCGCTGTTGCGCCAACAGCGTCGCCATCGCAGCGCCGATGCCGCGACCCGTGACGAGGAGGATCCTCCGTCGGAGCTCATGCCATCCCGTTTCTGTTGTCGCGCCTCGACGGGCGCGTTAACCTCTGTCGTAGTTCATAATGTGCTTGACGTCACCCGCTCTGCGATGGAACGCTCACCCGACGGAACCGCAGAGCTCCGACCATCGGCGCATCAGTCCGGCTTGATTGCATGCGGCTGTAACGAGGGAGCCGCCGATGCCCGGCACGATCCGTCAGTGGATCTACAACACGCCGCTCGTCAATGACGAGCTCACGCTGACGCAATTCGCGCAGCGTGAGCTGCCGATCCCCGACCTTCAGGACGGTCAGGCGCTGATCCGCATCAGATTGATGAACATCCATTCCAACACGCGCTTTCGCATGGCGCGCCAAATCACGCGGCTCGGCCATACCGATCCCAGCAACTATGCCTGCGCCGACGTCATCCGGTCGCGCGATCCCGCCTTCAAGGAGGGCGACGTCATCGCCTGTCAGGCCGGCTGGCAGGATTATCAGATCGTGAGCAGCGCGGACGGTCCGCAAGGCGGCTATGGCGAGCCGAGCGAACTGGTCCGCGCGCTGAACGGCACCGGCTCACCCTGGTTCTATGTGTTCAGGCCGGCGATGGCGAAGATGTGGACGCCGGACGTGCTGATGGAGGTGTTCGGCACGTCGGGCATGACGGCCTATTTCGGTCTGCGCGAATGTGGCCCGCTGATGCCGCGCGATGCCGTGGCGGTGGCCGGCGCGTCCGGCGGCGTCGGCTCGATCGCGGCGCAGCTTGCAAAAATCGCCGGCTGTCGCGTGGTCGGTTTCGCCGGCGGCGCGGATCGTTGCGCCTGGGTGACGACGACGCTCGGCATCTATCGCTGTCTCGATTATCGCGCGCCGACCTTTGAGGCCGATCTGCGCGCCGCGTGTCTGGACGGCATCGATGTGTTTTCCGATGGCATCGGCGGCGACCTCACCGACATCGTCACGCGGCAGATGAATAGACATGGCCGGCTGCTATCCTATGGCAGCGCCGCCGCCTTCTATGCCGACACCTTCGATGCGCCGGGCGAGCGGCCGTCGTTCCGGCGCATGTTTGGAATTACGGATGCAATCGAAGCGCGGCTGAAGCTGAAGAATATCAAATGCGAGGCGTGGATCGTCAATCAGTTCTACCACGAGCGGCTGCGCGCCGAAGACGACCTGTCGCGCCATCTCATCAGTGGCGCGTTGAAGCCGATCAGCCACGTCGTCGATGGTTTCGACAATCTGCCTGCCGCGATCGTCGATTTGTATAAGTCGCCTCGCGCCGGAAAATTGCAGGTGCGGCTGGCATGACGCGCGATTTGTTGACCATGCTTTTCAACAAGCAGGTGACCGGCGCGTAGGTCTAGACTCGCAATCATTCAACAGTGATACCAGCATCGTGGATCAGCTTGCCTAAACGCTCGCGCTCGCTCCTCACATACGCATCGAGTTCTGTGGGAGTCATGGCCCAAGGTTGATTGCCAATGGCCTGCATCCGGCGGTCAAAATCCGGTGTCTTGACGATGCGCGTGATTGACGCGCTGAGCTTCTCGACCACCGATGCGGGCGTTCCGGCGGGCGCAAAGACGGCAAACCAGGTCTCCCCGACGATGTTCGGAAATCCAAGCTCCTTGAACGTCGGGACGTCGGGAAGCTGGGGCAACCGCTGATCCGACAACACAGCCAGCGCCCGGTACTGCCCGGCCTTGTGATTGGGCGCCGAATTCGTGAGCGCCTCGACGTTGCTGTCGACGACTCCCGCCAGCATGTCGTTCATCGCTGGCGCCGCGCCGCGGTAATGCACATGTTGAAACTTGACGCCAAGGCCTCGGGCCACGACCTCACCGAGGAGATGCACCGTGCTGCCCGGCCCGTTGGTCGCGTTATTGATTTTGCCTGGATTGGCGAGCGCATAAGCGCGAAACCCCGCGACATCGGTTGCCGGAAAGTCCTTCTTGACGACGAAGGCAAATGGTACCTTCACCACCATCGCCACGGGCGCGAAATCCTCGAGCTTGTATTTGATTGACGCCAGCAAATGCGGATTTGTCGTGAAGGTCGTCGCGCTGGCGAACAGCAAGGTATAGCCATCCTTTTCAGCACCGGCGACCATCTGTGCGCCGAGCGATGTGCTGGCCCCGCCCCGGTTCTCGATCACGACCGGCTTTCCCAAGTCCGAACTCAATCGCTCGAC
>JAQGJY010000471.1 GCA_028290325.1 Tardiphaga sp. | reverse complement strand
CGCCGCGTCGCGCGCGAGTCCCGCTCCAACCACGCGGTTGACGAGGCCGATCTCCCGCGCGCGCTCGGCCGAAATCATGTCGCCGGTCAGCAGCATTTCCATCGCCTGCTTGCGCGGCACGTTGCGCGACAGCGCCACCATCGGCGTCGAACAGAATAATCCGATATCGACGCCGGGCGTCGCGAAGCGGGCGGCGTCCGATGCGACGGCAAGATCGCAGCTCGCCACGAGCTGACAACCGGCGGCGGTGGCGACGCCCTGCACGGCGGCGATGACCGGCTTCGGCAGCATCACGATGGCCTGCATCATCGCGCTGCATGCCGTCATCATGGCGGCGAAGAACGCGCGGCCGCGATCGGCATCGGCGCGGCGCGCGGTCAGCTCTTTCAAATCATGCCCCGACGAGAACGCGCTGCCGCTGGCGGCGATCACGACGGCGCGCACAGTCGTGTCGTCGCGAATGGCATCGAGCGCGGCATGCAATTCCGCGATCAATCCCTCCGACAGGCTGTTGCGCGCGGCCGGTCGGTTCAGCGTCAGGACCGCGACCGCGCCTTCGGCCTGGCGCAACAGGATCGGTTCAGCGGACGAAACAGAGCGGGCCGGCTGTGCGGTCATCGGGAAATCCGTGTGCTGGGCAGGAGCGACACTGTATTGTAACAGAGCGCGACAGGCGAGAGCAGGGCGCAACGCGCAAGGGGTGCTATGACGATTGCGAAGATGAGTGTGGCCGAACTGGAAACGTTTCTTCAAAACGAATTCCCGCAGGCATTCAGCGCCGGCGACATTACCATCGACAGCGCCGATGGCGCGACCGCGCTGCTGCGCCAGCGTTATAGCGAACGCATGCTGCGTCCGGGCGGCACGGTATCCGGTCCGACGCTGATGGCGCTGGCGGATTTCGCGATGTACGTCGTGCTGCTGTCGGCGATCGGGCCGGTCGGTCTGGCGGTCACGACGAATCTCAACATCAATTTTCTGCGGAAGGGCCAGCCGGGCCAGGACGTCATGGCCGCCGCCAAGCTGATGAAGCTCGGCAAGCGGCTCGCCGTGGGCGAAGTGACGCTCCTGTCGGGCACGTCGGCCGATCCGATCGCCCATGTCACGGCGACCTATTCCATTCCAATTACGGCGTAATCCAGAGGGTATTATTACACCATATTTATAACCTACTGGTTTTGCAGGATAATTTGACGCACAATCGGATTGACGATTGGCGTGGGTGTATTTAGAAGTCAGCGCAGTCCGGCGCACCGCGCCGACGCCACCCATTTACGGATATTTCAACATGAAGACGTTTTCGGCAAAGCCCGCCGAGATCACGAAGAAGTGGATCGTCATTGACGCCACGGGCCTCGTGGTTGGCCGGCTTGCGACGCTCGTCGCGAACCGCCTGCGCGGCAAGCACCTCCCGATCTACACGCCGCATGTCGATTGCGGTGACCATGTCATCATCGTCAACGCCGCCAAGGTGGTGCTGACGGGTCGCAAGCGCGACAACAAGGTGTATTACCACCACACCGGCTTCATCGGCGGCATCAAGGAGCGTACGGCCAAGTCGATCCTCGAGGGTCGTTTTCCGGAGCGCGTCGTTGAAAAGGCCGTCGAGCGCATGATCCCGCGCGGGCCGCTCGGCCGCGTGCAGTTCGGCAACCTGCGTGTCTACCCCGGCGCGGAGCATCCGCACGAGGCTCAGCAACCCGAGGCGCTCGATGTCGCCTCGATGAATCGCAAGAACATGAGGGCCGCATAAGATGTCCGATACCATGCAGTCCTTCGACCAGCTCGCCTCCGTGAAAACGACGGCAGCAGTCTCCGAAGCCCCGAAATACGTCAAGAAGATCGACAAGCAGGGACGTGCCTACGCGACCGGCAAGCGTAAGGATGCGGTCGCCCGCGTCTGGATCAAGCCGGGCGCCGGCAAGATCCTCGTCAACACCCGCGAAGTCGAAGTCTATTTCGCCCGCCCGGTGCTGCGGATGCTGATCCAGCAGCCGCTGGTCGCCGCCGCGCGCGCTGGCCAGTATGACGTGGTCTGCACCGTTGCCGGTGGCGGTCTGTCCGGCCAAGCCGGCGCGGTTCGCCACGGCATCTCCAAGGCGCTGACCGCTTTCGAACCCGACCTGCGCGGCGTTCTGAAGAAGGGTGGCTTCCTGACCCGCGACAGCCGCGTCGTCGAGCGTAAAAAGTACGGCAAGGCGAAAGCCCGCAAGTCCTTCCAGTTCTCGAAGCGCTAAATCGCGGCTGCGGTTTATCCGCGGCTTCGATCGTCGATCAGTTCAAGGGCGCCTTCGGGCGCCCTTTTTCGTATGCGCGCGGTGGTCGCGTATTGCGAACGAATTGATGCAATTAACTCCGAAAATATGGCGTGGCGCGCAAACGGATTGCCAACACGGTTGCGTTAGATTCGCGGACGATCCGAAACGAATCGGCTTGTGCGACCTAGTACCAGCTGCAGAACGGACCCCGGTGACACCCACATGTTTCTCGACACATCCACGCTCTATCTGATCGCGACGCTGGTCGCCGCGATGCTCGGGCTGATGCTGCTGCATTTCGGCCGGCAGGAAGGGATCGCGGCGTTGAACTGGTGGGGGGCGGCTTATCTGCTCGGCGCCGCCGCCGTCGCGTTGTGGACGTTGGCCGGGCCGCGGCTTGGCGAGCCATGGTCGTCGGCGCTCAACGCGTTCGGTGTCATCGCTTGCGGCCTCGTCTGGAGCGCGGCGCAGGTGTTTCACGGCCGCGATCCGAACTGGCTCGGCCTGGGCGCGGGCGCGGCCGTCTGGCTGGTCGCCGTCTTCGCCCTGCCATCCGACAACACGATGCTGCGGGTTACGATCGGGGCCGCGATCATCGCCTGCTACGCGGCCCTCACCGCGATGGAGCTTCTGGCGGAACGACGCAAGTCGATGCAGAAGCACTGGCCGTCGATGCTGGTGCCGTTGCTGCACGGCCTCGTGCTGATGCTGCCGGTCGTCATCGGCGATGTCATGGCGACCGATGACAAGCCTTTCGAACACAGCATTTGGGCGGCGTTGTTCGCGGTCGAGCTGGTGCTCTACGCGATCGGCACGGTGTTCGTGATCTTCATGCTGGTATCGGAACGCACGGTGCGCGCGCACAAGGCGGCGGCGTCGATCGATCCGCTCACTGGCCTGTTCAATCGGCGCGGGTTCAGCGAAGTCACCACACGCATGATTGCGCGCGAGGCGCAGGCCGGGCGGCCGGTCGCGGTGTTGATTTTCGACATCGACCATTTCAAGTCGATCAACGATCGCTTTGGTCATCCGGCCGGCGATGAGATTCTGAAATTGTTTTCGTCGGTCATCACGCATTCGTTGCGCATCACCGATCTCTGTGGCCGGATCGGCGGCGAGGAATTCGCGGCCTTGCTGCCGTGCTCGATCGAGGAAGCGGTGATCGCGGCGGAGCGCGTGCGCGTCGCTTTCGCCACGTCGGGCATCGCGGTCGATGACGCGCCGGTCGAGACCACCGTCAGCATCGGCGTCGCCGGCGGACCGGCCGGCATCGATCTCGATGTGTTGCTGGCGGCGGCCGACACCGCGCTCTATCAGGCCAAGCGCGCGGGCCGCAACCGCATCCAGACCGCAACCGAGGAACCGCTGTCGCTCGACGCCACACGCCGCCTTGTTGCCGCGCAAGCGACTTTGCCGCGCAAGCCAAACGTGGTGCGGCGCGCGCCCGGCACCGTCAGCGAACTGCAGGTCTGATTTTCGTTTGTGATTTATCGCGCCCGTTGCGCTAGAGCTTTCCGCCTCACAACAAAAGGGCGGGAACGATGATTACCGAAATCGCACAGATTGAAGTGAAGCCCGGCAGCGAGGCCGATTTCGAGGCTGCCGTCGGCAAGGCCCGCGACGCTTTCGGTCGCGCCAAGGGCTTTCACGGGCTTGAGCTGCACCGCTCGATCGAGCGGCCGCAGCGTTATCGTTTGATGGTCAAATGGGACACGCTGGAAAACCATACGGTGGATTTCCGCGGCTCCGACAACTTCACCGAATGGCGCGGCCTCGTCGGCGGCTTCTTCGCATCGCCGCCCGAGGTCGAGCATACCGAAACGGTGGTGAAGACGTAAACAGAGCTGCTGTTGCCGCCGTCCTCGCGGCTCGCCGAAAAGACCGCGAGAACGCGGTCTGCCTCAGCACCTCAGGGCGACGGCAACGCACGCGCGCCATCCTCAGCTGCGTGCCGTCCTTCCGGCGAGCCTCGAAGAATCGCCGCGAATGACGCGAGAGCGGCGACGTCGAACCTATTCCGGCGCCGCCGTCTTGATGTCGGCTTCCTTGTAGATATGCCGCAGCGCGACTTTGATGATCGCGATCAGCGGCAGCGCCAGCGCCAGTCCCCACAGTCCGAACAGCACGCCGAGGAAGATCTGCGCCGCGAACAAGGTCGCTGGCGGAATCTCGATGGCATGGCGCTGGATCAGCGGCGTCAGCACGTTGCCTTCGAGGAACTGGATAAAGAGATAGAGCCCGATCGCGCTGAGGATCGCGGTCAGTCCGGAGCCCAGACTTGCCAATACGATCAGCGCGCCGGCGATGACCGCGCCGACCGTCGGAATGAACGACAGCAGACCTGTCACGAAGCCGAGCACCAGCGCGCCGGGAATGCCGATCAGGGTCAGGCCGATCGCGGTGACGCCGAACAACGACGCCATGGTCAGCAACTGCCCGATCAGCCAGCGTTGCAATGTTTCACTGAGATCGTCGGTCAACCGCTCAGCCTGCCGCAGATGTTTTGTCGGCACGAAACTGAGCAGGCCCTTGCGATATAGCGACGGCTGCGCGGCGAACAACAGCCCGAGAAAAATCACGACGAAGATATTGCCGACGGCCTCGAACACGCCGGACAAGACCTTGAAGGTCTGGCCGACAATCGCCGAGGTGCCGGACGCGATCGCGCCGGCGCTCGGAAACGCGGATGTCGCTTTCGTGCCGCCGGACTCGGGTTTCGGGCCGGGCTCCTTGGTCGAAGATGCGGCGTCGGAGACCGCGTCGGCCGCGGTCTTGGCGTCGAAATTCATGAAACTGGTATCGATGCCGCGCCCTTCGAGAAAGCCTTTGACGGTGCCGACCTGCGATTTGATGGTGGCGCTCAACGCCGACGCCTGACCCGCGATCGTTGCGCCGCCGAGCACGACCACGCCGGAGAACAGCGCGACCAGCAGAAGGCTGACGATGCCAAGGCGCAGCGCATGCGGACCGCCGAACAGCTTGCCGATCAGTTCGGCCAATGCGTTCAGGAACACGCCGAACAGAATGCCCGCGAAGATCAGGAACAGCGTGCCGGCGGAATACCAGATCAAAGCGAGCAGGGCCGCGAAGGCGATGACGGCGCAACCGCCGACGCCGATCGACCAGGCGTTGTCCCTGCGGGTATGGTCTTGCTCTTCGAACAGCGGCACGTCGAGATCCTTCACTGATGCGGCCGCACTGTTTCGATAAATACCGCCGGGATCAAGCCGTCGCTGGCGATTTGACGCGCGCGCCACGGTGATGCAAGCCGGTGCGCAGCGGATCATGAAAGGCCCGGAATGCTCAGACGATTTCTCGGGCCAGTTTTGTTGCTTGCGCTGCTGGTCGGCGGCGACCAGATTCGCATCCATCGTCCGGATCACAAATATCGGCTGACGTTGCAGCTGGAGACGCCGCAGGGTGTGCGCTCGGCGTCCGGCGTGATGTCGGTGCATCCCGATCGCGGTTACACCAAGGGCGGCTCGACGCAGACCAGGGGCGACGCGGTCCTGCTCGATCTCGGCGGCGGCAAAAATCTCGTCGCGCTGCTGGCGCATCATGGCGATCGCGGCATCGATCTCGACGACATCAATTACGTCGCGGTGCGTGCCTTCGGCGCGGCCGGGCAGCGCGCGGTGTTCCGGCAGATGGATCGCGTGACGGGCGCCGCGCTTGTCGCGGGATCGGTGATGCCGGTGCTGGCGACGTTCACGGATCTGTCCGATCCCGCGTCGATGCGCGAGGTCAAACC
>JAQGJY010000437.1 GCA_028290325.1 Tardiphaga sp. | reverse complement strand
TTGAATCCGATCGTCGCGATGTCGGCGGCGAGATGATCGGCGGCTTTTTGACAGTCGTCGATAAAAGCCGGATCGGCGGAGATCGACCTGATCCGCAGCAACGCGAACAACCGTTCCAAAGCGTTGTCGGAATCGCCGTCGATATGATCGAGGACGGGCTGCAATTGCGAATTGATGGACATGCGGATTCCTGACTGATTAGCGCCGCAGCAGACTGCCGAGCGTACCGCGAATGATCGAGCGTCCGATCGAACTGCCCATCGAGCCGCCGACCGATTTTCCGAGTTTCGCCGCGGCACCGCCGACCACCGCGCCGGTGACGGACCGCGCGAGGTTGCGCGCGATCAGCTGGCCGGTCGAAAGCCGCTCGCCGCGCGGACGCGAGGTGCCGAACACCGCGCCTGCGATCGCGCCGATTTGGCCGAGGATGCCGCCTCCGCCCTCCGCCGGCGCGGCGATCGTCGCGATACGCTTGTGCAGCATCTCGTAAGCGGATTCGGAATCGATCTCGATGTCGTACTTGCCCTTCACCGGGCTCGCGTCCTGAATTGCTTTGCGTTCTTCCGGCGTGATCGGACCGATACGCGCGGTCGGCGGCCGGATCATGATCCGCTCCACCATCGCCGGCGTCCCGTTGCCCTCGAGGAACGACACCAGCGCCTCACCCTTACCGAGCTCGGTGATGACCTGCGCGGTATCGAGCTTCGGATTCGGCCGAAACGTCTGCGCGGCCGCGTTGATCGCCTTCTGGTCGCGTGGCGTGAAGGCGCGCAAGGCATGCTGCACCCGGTTGCCCATCTGCGCCAACACCTTGTCCGGCACGTCGATTGGATTTTGCGTGACGAAATAGACGCCGACGCCCTTCGAGCGGATCAAGCGCACGACCTGTT
The DNA here is from genome assembly GCA_028290325.1 of Tardiphaga sp. Taxonomy (GTDB): domain Bacteria; phylum Pseudomonadota; class Alphaproteobacteria; order Rhizobiales; family Xanthobacteraceae; genus Tardiphaga. The sequence continues at coordinate 3,813 of JAQGJY010000437.1, read as the reverse complement.
CAATCTTGTCCATCAGAGCCTTCGGGGCGTCGTTGAACAGCAGATGCGCCTCATCGAAGAAGAAAACCAGCTTCGGTTTCGGTGGATCGCCCGCCTCCGGCAATTCCTCGAACAGTTCCGATAGCATCCACAACAGGAACGTTGCGTACAGCCGCGGGCTCTGCATCAATTTGTCAGCGACCAGGATGTTCACATAGCCGCGCCCGTCGCGATCGGTGCGGATGAAATCTTTCAACTGCAGCGCGGGCTCGCCAAAGAATTTAGCGCCGCCCTGATTTTCCAGCACCAGCAACTGCCGCTGGATGGTGCCGACGGTCTGCTTCGTGACATTGCCGAATTTCTGCGCGGCCTGCTTGATGGCCATCAGCGCTTCGGCGTTGTCGTCATCGGCCACCGCTTTGGCGCTGACGGGCGAGATCGCGTCAAGGATGGCGCGCAGGTCCTTGAAATCCAGCAACGGCATGCCTTCTTCGTCGGCGATCCGGAACGCGACGTTGAGCACGCCTTCCTGCACGTCGTTCAGATCGAGCATGCGCGACAGCAACAGCGGCCCCATTTCGGAAACGGTTGCGCGCACGGGATGCCCCTGCTCGCCGAACACGTCCCAGAAGACGGTCGAGAAACTATCAGGCTGGAATGACAATCCCATCTCTTGCGCGCGCTTGATGATGAGATCCTTCGGCTCGCCCGGCTGCGAGATGCCGGACAGATCGCCTTTGATGTCGGCAGCAAACACCGGCACGCCGGCGCGCGCGAAGCCTTCCGCCATCACCTGCAGCGACACCGTCTTGCCGGTTCCGGTCGCGCCGGTGACCAGACCGTGGCGATTGGCGAGGCCAAGTGTCAGCCACGCCGGCTGCTCGCCCTTCCCGATAAAAATCTCGGTATCGGTATCGGCGGTTGTCATCGCCGTCGCTGTCGGTGTCACGGTCATCAGATCATCCAGTATCGCGCGAAAGTCAGGTCGGTCCGCGCAGCATACAGCAACTCATGGGGCGAATGAACACGCGCGCGACGTCAATTGCGCGCGGCTGAAACGATACCGAAACCGTCGGGCACCGACGCCTCGTCGATCGACGCCTAGCGTCGCGCGCGCGACAATTCGCGGCCAAAAGCGAGCTTGCTCTTGCATCGATGCAACACTCGCGGCGCGATCGACTCCGTGCGGCGCGGACTCTGCTTGTGTTTCGGCGCATGGAAGAACAAGATAAAAACACAAACGATGCGGCATAGGCCGGCGGGCGGGGCGTTATGAACGAGTTGATTGATTTGCTGGCGACGAAGGTCGGCATCGACAAGGCCGTGGCGGAAAAGACCATCGGCATCATCCTCGGATTTCTCCGCAATGAAGGCCCGGCCGACGACGTCTCCGCATTGATCGCAGCGATTCCCGGTGGCGAAAGCGCCATTGCGGACGCCGATGGCGGCGGCGGTTTCGGCGGATTGATGGGCGGCGGGCTGATGGCGCTCGGCTCCAAGCTGATGGGCCTCGGTCTCGGCATGGGTGAGATTCAGAGCGTCGCGCGTGAACTTTTCAGATACGGCCGCGACAAGATCGGCGAAGAGAAGATGGCCAACATCATCTCCCAGACGCCGGGCCTCAGTCAGTTCGCCTGATACGGATACCGAACTTCGTTTGCTTTCGCGACAGCACCTTTGCCTCAGCACCTTCCGTATCGAGTATCATGGCCTCCTATCCCATCTCAGACATCGACGGGTTGACCGCGCTCGCAGCCGCCAAGCTGAAATCGATCGGCATCCGCACCACGACCGGCCTGCTCGACGCCGCCAGCACCGTGAAGGGCCGCAAAGCTCTCGCCGCGCGGACCGGCCTGACCGAGCAGCAGCTGCTGGGGTGGGCCAATATCGCCAATTTCATGCGGATCAAGGGCATGGGCAAGGGCAAGGTCGAGCTGGTTCGTGCGGCCGGCGTGACCACCGTGCGTGAGCTCACGCAGCGCAATCCGGCCAGGCTCGCGCAGATGATGCGCGAAGCGAACGACACCCGGAAACTGGTACGCGTGCTGCCGTCAGAAAAATCGGTCGAACAGTTGATCGCGCATGCACGACAGCTGCCGCTGAAGATCACATATTAGCAGCCTTGTCAGCGGCCTTGCCGCCAAGCGGCGCCCTCGGGCGGTGCTTGCCTTGACTCCCTTGTCGGGACCGCGCACATCGACGCCATGATGGCTGCGACCTCGAAATCCCCGGCAATTCAGGCTGCGATGCATCCGCTGCTGCGGGCGATCGTCGGGCGGCGGGTGCCAGCCCTGATGGGCGTGCTCAACATCACGCCGGACTCGTTCTCGGATGGAGGCGCGTTCCTCGCTCCGGATCAGGCGTTGGCGCAAGCGCGCCGGATGATCGCGGAGGGCGCGGATATTATCGACATCGGCGCGGAATCGACGCGGCCTTACGGCGCTACGCCGGTGTCGGCCGACGACGAGATGCAGCGATTGCGGCCGATCCTCAAGCAGGTCATCGCCCTTGGTACGCCGGTCTCGATCGACAGCATGAAAGCGGGCGTTACGGCATGGGCGCTCGATCAGGGTGCCGCGATCGCCAACGACGTCTGGGGTTTGCAGCGCGATCCCGATATGGCGCGCGTCGTCGCTGAGCGCGGCGTTCCCGTCATCATCATGCACAATCGCGATGCGGCCGATGCCGGCATCGACATCGTCGCGGACATGCAGGCCTTCTTCGCACGTTCGCTGGAAATCGCCGCAAGCGCCGGTATCCCCGATGCCAGTATCGTGCTTGATCCCGGCATCGGTTTCGGCAAGACACCGCGGCAGAGCATGAACGCGCTGACGCGCTTGAACGAGCTGGCATCGTTCGGGCTGCCGCTTCTGGTCGGCGCGTCGCGCAAGAAATTCATCGACAGCGTGTCGCCCGCGCCGCCGCAACAGCGTATCGGCGGCTCGCTTGCGGCGCATCTGCTTGCTGCGCGAAATGGCGCGCGGATCATCCGGGCGCATGATGTCGCCGCAACCGTGCAGGCGCTGCGGGTGCAGGCCGCCATCGAGGACGCGACATGAGTGATACGATTTTCATCAAGGGCGTTTCGATCCACGCCCGTCATGGCTATCTCGACTACGAAGCCGAGGTTGGACAGCGCTTCGTGATTGATCTCGAACTCACCGCTGATATCGCGGAGGCGTCGATCAGCGATCGGCTGGCCGATACGGTCTCCTATGCCAACGTCGTCGCGGTCGCGACCGCGGCCTTCAAAGACGCAAACTACAAGCTGCTCGAACGGGCCGCCGGCGCCGTGGCCAGTGCCGTTCTGACGGCGTTCCCGAAAATCAGCACGGTCAGGGTGACGGTGCACAAGCCGCACGCGCCGATCGCGGCGATTTTCGACGATGTCGGCGTGGTGTTGACGCGGCATCGGGCGCCATAGATGGCGCATGTTCTGATCGCCCTTGGCGGCAATGTCGGTGATGTCAGGGACACGTTCCGCAAGGCGATCGCCAATATCTGCGGCATGACGCAAGCGGGCCTGCTGGCGCGGTCGTCCGATTATGCCACGCCGCCGCTGGGCGATGTCGAGCAACCCCGTTTCATCAATGCCTGCATCGCGATCGAGACGTCGCTCGACCCGCACGCGCTGCTGTTCACGCTGCACAAGATCGAAAAGAAATTCGGCCGCGACCGCGCCAATGAGGTCCATTGGGGTCCGCGCACGCTCGATCTCGACATGCTCGCCTATGATGACGTCAGGATCGACAAGCCCGAGCTGACGCTGCCGCATCCGCGCCTGTTCGAACGCGCCTTCGTGCTGGTACCGCTCGCCGAAATCGATCCGGATCG
>JAQGJY010000396.1 GCA_028290325.1 Tardiphaga sp. | reverse complement strand
ACCATCTCCCAGAACAACGTCTGTCCATCCGCGACATTCGCGCTCCAGTGTTCGGCGGCGAAGTCGTTGGCGTCGTCGGTGATGAATTTGAACGCGCGCCACGGCACCTGATGCCGCGCGCAGACATGCGCGATGGCGAACAATTCCATATCGACGAGATCGATCTTGCTTTCGACCAGCCACGGATCCGTTGTGGTGACGAAACTGTCGCCGGTGCCGCAGACAATGCCCGGATGACCCGACGCCAGGCGATCGAATTCAGGGCTGAACGGCGTGCGGCCGCGCGGCGCCAGCGGCATCGCCATCATGTCGCGCTGAACGACCTCGGCGACTTCATAGATGCCGCGCAAGCTCGCATTGATCTTGCCGGCAGTGCCGTAATTGATCACCAGCGATGGCCGCAGCGCCATGATCGCCAGCGTCGCGGCGCTCGCGGCATTGACCTTGCCGACGCCGGTGAAGATCACCTCGAAGCCATCCGGCGCGCGGTCCTTGTCGAGTTCGTCTGCGATCGCGGTGAGAACGACAATCGTGCTCATGCGAAATACCGATCGAGGACGCCGCGATAGATCGCGGTGAGCTTCTCAAGGTCCGCGACCGGCGTGCGCTCGTCGATCTGGTGCATGGTTTGGCCGACGAGGCCGAACTCGATCACCGGGCAATAATGCGTGATGAAGCGCGCGTCCGAGGTGCCGCCGCCGGTGTTCAAATCAGGCGTCCGGCAGGTGACATCCCTGATCGCCGCGACGACGAGGTCGGTGAAGGGGCCGGGCTTGGTGACGAAGGAGCCAACATTCGACGGCTCCCATTTTACGTGCGCCTTGATGCGGTTGCCGCAGGCGGCCGCCAGCCGGGTCTCGACCAGCGCGCGCAAGCTATCCCGCGTGTGCTCGTCGTTGAAGCGGATGTTGAACCTGGCGCGCGCCTGCGCCGGGATGACGTTGCTCGCGGTATTGCCGACATCGACGGATGTGAATTCGAGGTTCGAGGCCTGAAACCGCGCGTTGCCGGCGTCGAGCGGTTCGCTCGACAGCGCGACGATCAAGGCGGCGATATCGGGCACGGGGTTTTGCGCGCGATGCGGATAGGCGACGTGGCCCTGCACGCCATCGACGATCAAGGTGCCGGATTGCGAGCCGCGCCGTCCGATCTTGATGGTGTCGCCCAAGGCCTCGACATTGCTGGGTTCGCCGAGCACGCAATGATCGAACGTCTCGCCGCGCGCCGCCGCCCATTGCAGCAACTTGATGGTGCCGTTCACGGCGACATCCTCCTCGTCGCCGGTGATCAGAAACGAGATCGAGCCTTTCGGTTGTCCGTCATGCGCGGCGAGATAATCGAGCACGGCGGCGACGCTGCACGCGATGCCGCCTTTCATGTCCACGGCGCCGCGTCCGTAGAGAAAGCCGTCCGTCACGTCGCCGGAAAACGCGCCGTGGGTCCAGGCCGCGTCGTCGCCCGGCGGCACCACGTCGGTATGGCCGGCGAAAGTGATGTGCGGCGCGGCTGTGCCGATGCGGGCGTAGAGATTGTCGATATCGGCCGCGCCCTCTTCGCTGAAGGTGACGCGGTGCGTGTCGAAACCGGCGTGCTTTAGCAAGGCCTCAAGCACGCCGAGCGCGCCGTCATCCGCCGGCGTCACCGAGCGGCAACGCAACAGATCGCGGGCGATGGACAGCGCGTCCGGCATCAGCGTTGCGGCGCCGGCTCGTGGGCTGTCAATGGATCGCGGCCATAAAGATTGGGCCCAGCGCTGCCGCGCAGGACGCCGAGCTCGATCAGCCCCCAGATTGCCAGCGCGGCGCTGCCGAACCCCATCGTGAGGGCGACCGCCGGGTTGTTCGTCGTCGCCTGAATGCCGCCGAGCACGCTCGGGCCAAGCCAGAACAGCAGAATCCACCAGCCGCTCTTGTCGCGATCATGCAGCCGCTTGATACCGGTGGCAAAGCCGGACCATGTGCCGACGAAAAGAAGGACCAGGCCCGCGAGCCAGATCAACAGACCCGCGCCGGCGAGCTTGAGCAAATCATCCGTGTTCGAGCCGATCATCGCGATGCTGATGCCGACGAAGGCGACCCAGGCGACCGTGTAGATCAGGATCGCGAGCCAGTATTTGCCGCGATTGATGCGACCGCGAAAGCTGAACAGCAGATGAGTCCAATCCATGCTTGCTCCTTAAGAGTCAGTCGCGCAGCAATTCGTTGATGCTGGTCTTGGAGCGGGTGCGCTCATCGACGCGTTTGACGATGACGGCGCAGGCGGTGCTTGGGCCGGGCTGGCCGTTCTTCAGCGGCCGGCCGGGCAGGTTGCCGGGGACGAGCACCGCGTATTCCGGCACTTCGCCGACGAAGGTCTCGCCGCTGTCGCGATCGATGATCTTGGTCGATGCGCCGAGAAACACACCCATCGCCAGCACCGCGCCCTTGCGGACGATGACGCCCTCGGCGACTTCCGAGCGCGCGCCGATGAAGCAATCGTCCTCGATGATGACCGGGCCGGCCTGCAACGGCTCCAGCACGCCGCCGATGCCGACGCCGCCGGAAATGTGCACGCGCTTGCCGATCTGGGCGCAGGAGCCGACCGTGGACCAGGTGTCGATCATCGTGCTCTCATCGACATAAGCGCCGAGATTGACGAAGGACGGCATCAGCACGACGTTCTTGGCGATGAAGGCGGAGCGGCGCACGACCGCGCCGGGCACCGCGCGGAAGCCGGCCTCGCGGAAACGGTTCTCGCTCCAGCCGTCGAATTTCGACGGCACCTTGTCCCACCACGAGGCGCCGCCGGGGCCGCCGGAAATCGGGCTCATGTCGTTGAGGCGAAACGACAGCAGCACGGCCTTCTTCAGCCACTGATGCACGGTCCATTTGCCGTCGTCGCCGCGCGACGCGACGCGCGCCTCGCCTTTGTCCATCAGCTCGAGCGCGTGATCGACCGCGTCGCGGACCTCGCCCTTGGTCGTGGCGCTGACGCCGTCGCGCGCCTCGAAGGCGGCATCGATGGTGGATTCGAGCT
>JAQGJY010000388.1 GCA_028290325.1 Tardiphaga sp. | reverse complement strand
CGCCTGACGAAACATCACCATGCCGGTGTGGGTCCAGATGTCGAAATGGCCGACCCACATCTGCTCGTTGATAGCGGCGATCAGCTTCTGCACTTCGGCGCGGCGCGCGGCCGGAATTTTCATGTCGAAGGCGCAGGCCAGATGCAGCGCCTCGATCTCATTCATCCAGGTGAAGGAGAGCTGATAGTCGGTCCAGTCGCCGCGCGTCACGATGGTGACTTCGTCATCGCCCGAACGCTCATACGCCCAGTTGTGGTCGGCCGCGATATCCTCGACGGCGGCGAGCGGGTTGATCCGGGAATCGATGACGCTTTCGAGGAGGGACATGCCGACTCGACCTTGCTTTCTGGATGCGCGTCTCCGCGCATTGGATGTGTTGATACGCAGTGCGAAATACGCCGCAGCGAGCGCGTTAACCTTTGTTAACGATTGCCCGACTGCCGCAGGCCTTTGCCGTGGTGCTTGCCGGCCTGCGAGGATGAACTGATGTGATTTGCGGAATCCGCGCAACCGGGCGCGGAGTCCGTCCACAAGCAATCGGAGCACCGTCCACAACTCATCGCGCGCGCAATGAGAACAAACCGGAATCGGACTCGCGGTGCGCGAGTCCCGCAGGGCTGATACGCGGCATGAGAGTCGGATCGTGCTTGCGGCGGCCGGCTTGCTTCGGCATATTTTAGCAGGTCGTCCACAACGGACGGCCGATGTTCTCAGGGCGGGGTGCGATTCCCCACCGGCGGTAAGGGTGCAAGCCCAAGCCCGCGAGCGCCCTCCGCCTCCCGGCGAAGGGGTCAGCAGATTCGGTGTGATTCCGAAGCCGACGGTATAGTCCGGATGAAAGAGAACGGATGGCGGCGATCACGGCGTTTCTTGCGCGGTGCGCGCCGTGCCGTGTGCCCTGATTCTGGTCCTGAAAGAGGAAAGCCATGAATCAGCTAACGACCGATCAGTTTTCAAGCGACACCACCGACACAATCGACCGCCCGCCGCAGCCGCCGCGAGACGCCCGGCCGCGACGTTTTGCCAAACCGCAACGGATCGCTTTCATTCGCGCCTCGTGGCATCGCGAGATCGTCGAGGAATGTCGTATATCATTCAATCGCGAGATCGAGGCCCGCGGCATTCCGCTGTCGCATGTCGACGTCTTCGACGTCCCCGGCGTGTTCGAGATTCCGTTGCACGCGCAATTGCTCGCCAAGACGCGGCGCTATACCGGCATCGTCGCGGCCGGCTTCGTCGTCGACGGCGGCATCTATCGCCATGAGTTCGTGGCCGACACGGTGATCAAGGCGTTGATGGACGTGCAGTTGCAGACCGAGACGCCGATCTTCTCGGCGGTGCTGACGCCGCAGCAATTCCACGAACACGCGGCCCATCTGGAATTTTTCCGCCAGCATTTCGCGATCAAGGGCGTCGAGGTCGCGGAAGCCTGCGCGACGACGCTGCTCAGCCTCGAAACCCTGTATGCGTCGGTGGGGTTGGGCAGTTGAGGGAGGCATTCGATTGAAGACGCAGCTGCATCGGCGGCGTCGCTCCCTCTCCCCGCTGGGGAGAGGGCTGGGGTGAGGGGGCTAAAACATTCGAGATTGCCGTACCCCCTCACCCGGATTTCGCTGTGCTCAATCCGACCTCTCCCCGGTGGGGAGAGGTGAGTCAGCAGCCGTGTCAGCGCTAGCTACTCCCGCACCCGCTCGGTCATCTGATAATTCAGATGCGCTTTCACCGTCGGCCACTCGCCGGGAATGATGCTGTAGACCACCGTGTCGCGCAGCGTGCCGTTCGGCGCGATCTGATGATTGCGCAGCACGCCGTCGAGTTTGGCGCCAAGCCGCTCGATGCCGCGCCGCGACTGATGATTGAAGAAATGCGTGCGGAATTCCACCGCGATGCAATCCAGCGTCTCGAACGCATGTTGCAGCAACAGCAGCTTGCACTGCGTGTTGAGCGCGGTCCGCTGCACGCGCTTGGCGTACCAGGTCGAACCGATCTCGACACGGCGATTGCCGGCATCGACATTCATGTAGGTCGTCATGCCGGCGACCTTGCCGTCGGCATCGAACACCGTGAACGGCAGCATGGCCCCCGCGGCTTGCAGTTTCAACCGGCGCTCGATTTCGGCCGCCATACCCTGCGGCGACGGGATCGCGGTGTACCACAGTTTCCACAACGCGCCGTCCTCGGCCGCCGCCGTCAGCGCCACGGCGTGATTGGACGACAGCGGTTCGAGCGTGGCGTGGTCACCGCGCAGCGTGATCGGCGAAAGCCAGGGCATCGGTTGTCCTTCGGGTGCAAGCCACCGTTAGTGCGCGGAGCCGTCCTGCCTCGTTTGCGAGACACGACGGCGACAAAGCACGGCGGCGAATCTTTACTTGTTCAGAAAATTCAACGGCAGGCCGCCGCGCGGCCAGTCCATCGCGATCAATTGGCCCTTCCCCGAAAGCGTGATGTACGCCGTCTTCAGGTCGGGACCGCCGAAGGCGATGTTGGTCGTGACGCGATCGCCGGTTTCGATCTGCTCGATCACCTTGCCGTCCGGCGCGATCACGGAGATGCAACCGCTGACCAGCGTCGCGACGCAGATATTGCCGGAGGCCTCGACCGCGAGCGAGTCGAACATCTGATAGCCGCCGAGGCCGCAGATCGGCTTGCCGCGCTCGCCACGATAGATCACGTCGCCCGGCTTGACCTCGCCGCGCGCGGACAGGTCATAGGCCCATAGCCGCGCCGTCGGCGTCTCCGCGACATAGACGGTCTTCTCGTCCGGCGACAGGCCGATGCCGTTGGCGGGCAGCACGCCGAACACCGCTTCCGTGATCGTCTTGCGATCGGGCGAGACGTAATAGACGCCGCCGACATCCATGTCGCGCGCGCGGCGCTTGCCGAGATCCGTGAACCAGATGCCGCCTTCCTTGTCGAAGACGAGATCGTTCGGCCCTTTCAACTTGTGCTCGCCGCAGGCGTCGAACAATGTCTCGACCTTGCCGCTTTGCAGATCGACGCGCTGCAACGAGCCGCCGAGATATTCATGCGGCTCCGGCGTGCCCGGCATCATGCCATGGTTGGTTTTCATCCAGCCGAAGCCGCCATTGTTGGTGACGTAGAGTTTGCCGTCGGGACCGAGCGCCGCGCCGTTCGGGCCGCCGGGCATTTTCGCGACGACTTCCTTGCGACCATCGGGATAGACCCGGGTCAATTGCTGCGCACGGATTTCAACCAGGATCACCGAGCCGTCCGGCATCACCACGGGGCCTTCGGGAAACGCCAGATCGGTGGCGAGGACGCGGATATTGGACATCGTGATCTCCCGGATTTTCTTGTTCGTTGACGTCGCGCGACTAAAGCAAACATCCCGCGTCCTGCCAAGGCGCGCGCCAGCATGGCCAGCTTGCGCGCAAGCGGCATTCCGCTTTAGCTACGCGCAACAACAACAGGGAGACGACCATGCCGAACCCGCGGGCCGACGACGCGATCCATCATGCCGACGCTGAAGTGCTCTACGAGGTCGCCGATGGCATCGCGACGGTGACGCTCAACCGCCCGGCGCGATTGAACACGATCTCGCGCGCGATGCTCGACCAGCTCGGGCAATTGATGCTGAAAGCCGACGCCGATCCGGCCGTCCGCGTCGTCATCCTCACCGGCAACGGCCGCGCCTTCTGCGCGGGGCTCGACATGGCCAGCGCGACCAAGGGCGAAGGCATCGGCTCGCAGACAGACGCCACCAATGCGCGCACCACGCTCGACCTCAAGACCGCGCCGCCGATCATTCTGTTCAACATGGATACGCCGACGATCTGCGCGCTGAACGGCGCGGCGGCCGGTTACGGCATGGACACGGCGCTGGGCTGCGACATCCGCATCATGGCCGAGAGCGCGAAATTCGCCGCCGCCTTCGTCAAGCGTGGCGTCGTGCCGGAGTCCGGCGGCACATGGTTTCTGCCGCGCATGATCGGCTGGGCCAAGGCGGCGGAGGTGATCTTCACCGGCCGCACCTTATCCGCGAAGGAAAGCCTGGCGCTGGGTTTGACCAATGAAGTGGTGCCCGACGCCGAGTTGATGCCGCGCGCGCGCGCCGTCGCGGCCGAGATCGCCGCCAATGCGCCGCTCGCGGTGCAGGCCTCCAAACGCATGATGCGTGCCGGCCTTTCCGAGAGTTTCGGCGACCATGTCCATCATGTCTTTCTGCAATTGCTGCCGCTGTTTCGGACCGAGGATTTCCGCGAAGGCATGGCGTCGTTCCTCGACAAGCGCCCGGCGGAATTCAAGGGAAGGTAAATCGCCTTGCGAGGAGCGGCAACGCGCCAATGCGCTGACTCGCAACGACGAAATTAAGACCTGTTTGTTGCACCGCGTCACGATTGCTTGAAACCGTTGCTGGCCTATCTCCCGCCTTGGTGCATACTCCCCGCATTCGACACGTCACCTGTCGCCCGCACCAAGACGGGTGCTCGCAAAGCCGGGACGGAGATCGAGACACAGGGAGGAATTCGGATCATGCGAAACTGGACATT
>JAQGJY010000365.1 GCA_028290325.1 Tardiphaga sp. | reverse complement strand
TCGTCGTTCACGACGAAGGATGAGGACCATGCTTTTACCGGATCGGCTTGGGCTGAGCGCGGCGGCGGTCGCCGGCGGGCTGATAGGCGATGCGCGAATGATGCGCGCAATAGGGCAGGCCGCTCAGCGCCTTGCCGCCGCAGAAGAAGAATTCCGGGTTGCTCGGGTCGCCGATCGGCCAGTGGCAGGTCGCTTCGTTCAATTCCAGCAGGGTGCGCCGTTGACCCATCGGCACGACATTGTCGTAGGCGACGGCATCGACCTGGTGCTCGACCTCGACGTCATAGGAATGCGCGAGCGCCGTATTGCCGCGCGAGATCGGGCGCTGCACGCGGACCATCTGCGGCGCGGGACGCGCCTTGCGCTGCCGCGGCGCGGCCGAGGTCGGGCTTTTGGCGCGGCCGGAAAGGCCGAGCCGATGCACCTTGCCGATCACGGCGTTGCGGGTAACGTTGCCCAGCTCGGCGGCGATCTGGCTCGCGGACAATCCGCCTTCCCAGAGCTTCTTAAGCTGCTCGACGCGATCGTCGGTCCATGTCATTACCGTCGTCATCGGACTTTTCCCTTCGTGTCGCGCCGGTCATTGCCACCTCTGGCAAGGCCAGTCGGGGGGCAGCGCAGCGACGCCAAAACCTAAAAATCCCTGCGGCCGGAATCCCTTAGCCCTCGCCGGGCGCATCTGCGCTCGGGCGTTTGACTCAAACACCTGAACCGTCTGGGATCGCAACTACCGCACGAGATGTCGTACTCGACAGATGAAAAGCTACAATATGCCGTGACTCACGCGCAAGAGTCCGAGCCTATGCGTCCACATCTTCTATTCAAGAAAACCAGCAAAATCGGTTTTTTCTGCGACTCGCATGACGTGATGGCGTCATCGGAGTCGTCTCATCACCATCAGCGCGATGTTGACAGCCCGCATGGCGCACATAGAATGATGTCCAGTGCCGCCCGCAAAGGGCGGCACGTTTCGTTTCCGGGGTGCCGTTTGGCTTGCATCGATGCAAGCAAGCGGCGTCGTCTAGACATGTGATCGGACTGTGCCATGACCAACAGCGCAACCACGTCCCAGGCTCATTTGATGCCGGTATTCGCGCGTGCGGACCTCGCCTTCGACCGGGGCGAAGGTGTCTGGCTGTTTGGCACCGACGGCGAGCGTTATCTCGATTTCACGTCGGGCGTCGCGGTCAATTCGCTTGGCCACGCGCATCCGCATTTGGTCGCGGCGTTGCAGGAGCAGGCCACCAAGTTGTGGCACATGTCGAACCTGTTCAAGAGCCCGGATGGCGAACGCCTCGCGGCACGCCTGTGCGAGCAGAGCTTCGCCGACACGGTGTTCTTCTGCAATTCCGGCGCGGAAGCGATGGAGTGTTCGATCAAGGTCGCGCGCCGCTATCATGCGTCTCAAGGCCATCCGGAGAAATTCCGCATCATCACCTTCGAGGGCGCGTTTCACGGCCGGACGCTGGCGACGCTGGCCGCGACCGGTGCGGCAAAATATCTCGAAGGCTTCGGCCCGCCGCTCGAAGGGTTCGATCAGGTCGCGCTCGGCGATATCGAGGCCGTGAAGAAGGCCGTCGGTCCCGCGACCGCCGCCATTCTGATCGAGCCGTTGCAAGGCGAGGGCGGTGTCCGCGCGCCGCCGCATGCGTTCTTCCGGGCGTTGCGTCAGTTGTGCGACGACAAAGGCCTGCTGCTGATTTTCGACGAGGTGCAGACCGGCATGGGCCGCACCGGCGCGCTGTTCGCGCATCAGCGCATCGGCGTCGAGCCGGATATCATGTCGCTGGCCAAGGCGCTCGGCGGTGGTTTTCCGATCGGCGCGTGCCTGGCCACCGCCGAAGCCGCGTCCGGCATGGCACCGGGTTCGCATGGCTCGACCTTCGGCGGCAACCCGCTGGCGGTCGCGGCCGCCAATGCCGTGCTCGACGTGATGTTGAAGCCGGGCTTCTTCGATCACGCGCAGCGCATGTCCTTGCTGTTCAAGCAGAAGCTCGCCTCCGTGGTTGATCGGCATCCGGATGTGCTCAGCGAAGTGCGCGGCGAAGGCCTGCTGATCGGGCTCAAGGCGGTGGTGCCGGCCGGCGATTTGGTCGCCGCCTTGCGTGACGCCAAATTGCTGACTGTCGGCGCCGGAGAAAACGTCGTCCGGCTGCTGCCGCCGTTGATCGTCACCGAGGCCGAGATCGAGGAAAGCATCCAGCGCATCGAGGCGGCTTGCGCGGCGCTGGCCGGCCACGCGCCGATGGAGGCGGTGAGATGAGCACGCCGCCGAAGAGACCGCTGCGGCATTTCCTCGATCTCAACACGGTCGATGTCCGCGATCTGCGCGTCATGCTCGATGCCGGACTGGCCATGAAAAAAAAGCTCAAGGCCGGCGAGAAGGCCACCAAGCCGCTCGACGGCAAGACGCTGGCGATGATCTTCGAAAAACCCTCGACGCGCACGCGGGTCTCGTTCGATGTCGGCTTCCGGCAGCTCGGCGGCGAACCGATCATGTTGACCGGCGCCGAGATGCAGCTCGGCCGCGGCGAGACCATCGGCGACACCGCGAAGGTGCTGTCGCGTTTCGTCGACGCGATCATGATCCGCATCCTCAGTCATGATTCTTTGATCGAATTGGCGGCGCATGCCAGCGTGCCGGTGATCAATGGTCTGACGCGCCGCTCGCATCCCTGTCAGGTGATGGCCGATCTGATGACCTTCGAGGAGCATCGCGGGCCGATCGACGGCCGCACCATCGCGTGGGTCGGCGACGACAACAACGTGCTGATGTCGTGGGCGCATGCGGCGGAGCGGTTCAAGTTCACGCTGAACATCGCGACGCCGCCGGCGCTGGCGCCGAAGAAGCCGTTCAAGGATTGGATCAAGGCGACCGGCGCCTCGATCACGCTCGGCAACGATGCGCGCGAGGCTGTGAGGGGCGCGGACTGCGTCATCACCGATACGTGGGTGTCGATGGGCGACAAGGAAGGCGAGACGCGGCACAATCTGTTGAAGCCGTATCAGGTCAATGAGGCCTTGATGGCGGCGGCGAAGCCTGACGCGGTGTTCATGCACTGCCTGCCGGCGCATCGCGGCGAGGAAGTCACCGACGCGGTGATCGACGGCCCGCAATCGGTGGTGTTTGACGAGGCGGAAAACCGGCTGCACGCGCAAAAGGGCATCATGGCGTGGTGTTTCGAACTGGTCGGGTGAAACCGTAGGGTGGGCAAAGGTGGGCGGACGACGTCTCGTCGTCTGGCACACCGCGCCCACCATCATTCACCAAACGCTCCGTCAATCGTATTGACGTCGCCGCCCCAATCCTCCGCCAGATCCCCGCGTTTCACAAAACGGTGAAAGCTGCTGTATGGCCAATCGCGAACCCGCGCCACGTAGCCGTGTTTGACGGGATTGAAGTGAATGTAGTCGACATGGCGCGACAGGTCTTGTTCGTTGCGAATCGCATGCTCCCAGAAGCGCCGCTGCCAGATGCCCTTCTCGCGCTTGGCGATTTGGCTGGGCGAGAGTGTATCGATCGCCGGGAGCCGCCGCGAAAATCCACTTTTGATCCGGTTCCAGCGCGACGAAAAATCCGCGTCACCTTCCGGCAACGCCCAGATGGCATGGAGATGATCCGGGAGCACGCAAATCGCCAGGGTTTCGAACGCGTTGGTTTGAGAAACCGCCGCGTAGCTTCGTCTCAACTTGTCGATCTGCTCGACAAGCAGATGGCTGCTGCGGTCTGCTAAAACCACAGTGAAGAAAAAAACCCCGCCTTCAATCTTCGCTCTGCGATACGTCGACATGAATGACTATGGTCTGTCGCTGGTGGGCACGGCGCACCGGACGACGAAGACGTCGCCGTAAGCGCCTCTGCCCACCCTACAATTTCCGATGCAGCGCACCATATAGATTGCCATGATCTCACAAAATCAAAACGACGCAGCCGAGACGCCGATCCGCGCGCCATCATCCGTGCCGATCGACGACGCGGTGTTGCCGTTCGAGGTTTCCGCGCTCGATCTGCGCGGACGCCTCACCCGCATCGGGCCGGCGCTCGACGCCGTGCTGACCAAGCACGATTATCCGGCACCCGTCGGCAAGCTGCTCGGCGAAGCCATCGTGCTGACGACGCTGCTCGGCTCGTCGCTGAAATTCGACGGGCGTTTCATCTTGCAGACGCAGACGGACGGCCCGGTGTCGTTTCTCATTGTCGATTTTCAAGCCCCGGACCGGCTGCGCGCTTACGCGCGGTTCGATGCCGCCAAGCTGACGCCAGGCTTGTCGTCCGGCGAGTTGCTGGGCCACGGGCATCTGGCGATGACGGTCGATCAGGGGCCGGACATGAGCCGCTATCAGGGCCTCGTGGCGCTGGAAGGCGGCTCTCTCGAGGACGCCGCGCACGAATATTTCCTGCGCTCGGAACAGATCCCGACGCGCGTGCGCCTCGCGGTCGGCGAGGAATGGCGCGGCGGCGGCGGCGAGAAACCGACGCATCGCTGGCGCGCCGGCGGCATGCTGCTCCAATTCCTGCCGAAAGCGCCGGAGCGCGCGACGCCGCGCGACCTCGACCCCGGCGACGCGCCCGAGGGCGCCATGATCGACGCGCTGCCGGAGGATGACGCCTGGGTCGAGGGCCAGTCACTGATCTCGACGGTGGAAGATGTCGAACTGATCGATCCTGACCTGTCGGGCGAGCAGCTGCTGTACCGGCTGTTTCACGAGCGCGGTGTCCGAGTCTTCGCGGCGCTGCCGCTGGTGGCGAAATGCTCGTGCTCGCGCGACGCGGTCTCGTCGATGCTGCAAAGCTTCGCGGCGCAGGATCGCGCCGACATGGTCAAGGATGGCAAGGTCGTCGTGACCTGCGAGTTCTGTTCGTCGGTCTATGAATTCACGCCGCAGGACGCCGGCGTGGAATCATCCGC
>JAQGJY010000364.1 GCA_028290325.1 Tardiphaga sp. | reverse complement strand
TCAATTCCGCGCCGGCGGAATCGCCACCCGAGCGGATCTGACCGCGCGTGCCTTGCATGCCGTCGATCAGCTGGCCGTAGAGATCGCGCAGCTCCGCGCTCATGCGGCGCTGGCCGAGATAGTAATCGTCCGGCGCCGGCGGCTTGTAGTTGGTGAGATTGAGGATGCCGACGTCGACAGCGGCGACAACGATCTTGGCGTCCTCACCAGGCGCGAGGCCGGAGAGCTTGACCGGCAGCCGCATCGTGGTGCCGGGACGGACCAGCGTCGCCGGCGACAGCGCGACGCCGAGCGTGCGCGCGGCTTTGTCGATGCCGAACCATTTCAGGCCGAGCGCCCGCCCCGGCATCCGCTGCGCCGCCTGATCGAGCGGCCGGCGCAACGTCGCAACCACATAGGCGCCGGTTCCCCAATCCTTGCCGACCGGAATCCTGACCTGCGAGGTGCCTGGCTTGACCTGCATCGCTTGCGTCAGCAGCAGACGGTCGCCGAGCACGTTCACAGTGAGCCGGCCGGCGGCGCGGGCGTTGACCGTGACGGTCATGGTGTCGCCAGCGACAAAATCCGGTCTGTCGATCGACGTCTCAAGCAGATCCGGCGTGTCGGCGCTGCCGTCGGAATACCAGCCGACGTCGAATTGCACGGAGGTCAGCGGCCCGTCGGCATCGGCGGTGCGGACGTCGAGACGATAACGGCCGGGCAGCGGCTGCAAGGTCAGCCGGGCTGGTTCGGCGGTCGTGACGGTGAGATCGCCGTCAGCGACGCGACTGGTCGATTTGACCGGCTCATAATCCCAGGACGAGCCCTGGCGATACCACTGATAGCGCGCCTCGAGCTTCAGCAACTCGTAGCGCAGGCCGGTCCGGGCGAGGCGGCTGCCATCCGGCGCCGCCATCACCACGTCGAAGCCGGCCTTGTCGCCCTCGGCGATCGTCTTGTCGGCAAACAGTGGTTTGATGCCGATCATGGGACTGGACGGCGCGACCGGCAGCACGATCTTGCGCTCGACGGCGCGGCCGCCGGCCTCGGTCATGCGAATGAAAATCTGGGCTTCCTGCGGCCGCGTCGAGCTCGGCGGCTTCGGCAGGCTGACCGGGAATTTCGCGGTCCCCGCCGCATCGGTCTCCGGCAAATCCTCGATCGGCGTCCGTTCGTTGCTGGCGCTCTCGTCATCGGCGACGCCGAACTGATAGCCGGCAAAACCGGGCCGCTCGGCAGCCGGCGCAACCAGCAGATCACCTTCCAACTGAAGCGCGGAAGCCGTTGCGCCGTAAAGGAATTTGCCACTCACCTCAAGTTCAACTGGAGCCTGAGGTTTGATGTCTTTCGCGCTCGATTTGATGTCGAATTCCAGCCGCTCCGGCACGTAATCCTCGACCATGAAAGTGGTCTCGCCGACCGACTTGCCTTTCGGGTCGGTGAAGGCCCGGACACGCCAGGTTCCGGTCGGCACCGCCGCATTCAACGGCAAGGTCAGGCTGCGTCCGCCGGCGCCCTGATCGGGCAACACCGCACGCCGGAACTCGACGCCGTCGGGCCGTTCGACCACCAGCGTCAACGGCGCGCCGCTGACCGCGATGCCCTGCCCGTCGCGCAGCAACGCCGTCAGATACACGGTCTCGCCGGAGCGATAGACCCCACGCTCGGTATAGACGAAGGCATCGGAACCGACCGGCGCCGGTCGGCCGGTGACGCCGCGATCGGACAGATCGAAGGCCTGCGACTTGAGGCTCAGGAAGGCGTAGTCGCCTTGGTCGGCCGTGACCGTGAGCAGCGCTGGCGACAATCCGCCGTCGCCTTTGGCCAGCCCGGCCTCGAACAGGACATGCCCGGCCTCGTCGGTCTTGCGGGTCGCGAGAATTTCGTTGTTGCGCGCGATCAGCCGGACCTCGGCGTTCGCGGTCGGGTCGGTCGAGGCCAGTGAATTGACGAAGACGTGGATGCCATCATTGCCGGAGAACGCCGCGACGCCGAGATCGCTGACGATGAACCACTGCGTCGCCAGCGAACCGGACTCGTCGTCGCCAGCGGACCCCGGCCCCTTGGCCGCCGCCGTCATCACATAGATGCCGGGCTGCAACGCGCCGATGGCCTGGTCGACCGGAAACGCCGTCGTGACGTCGGCATTCAAGGTCGTGGCGGTCGCGAGCTCGCCCGACCAGACTTTTGCGCCGCGCTCGTTACCCAGGCTGTCCAGTTCATAGGTCGACAGCGCGCGCTGGAAATCGCTGCCAAGCACCGTGTTGATGAGGTTGCGATCGCCGATCCGGAACACCTGCACGTTGACGGACCGGGTGTTGACGCTGACCAGCGGAATGCCCTGCTGGCCGGCACGCGGCAACACGTAAGCGCGGCCGGTGAAGCGCACAAAAGGCTTGCGATCGCGGACATAGATATTGAACTCGGCCGATTTCGGCAGCGTTTCCTTGACCTGCGACGGCAGGCCGGCGCGCAGGTTCACGCTGTAGCGCTCGCCGTGCTTCAGGCCCTCGACGCAGAGCTGTTTGCCATCGGCCGACAGCGCCGGCTTGTCGGATCCCGCCAGCGCCAGAAACGGCGCGAAGTCCACGCGCTTGGCGAGGTCTTCGGAAAACTGGAAGCAGGCGCGCGGCGACGCGGAATCCGAATCGACCGTGTAATCCAACAGTTTGAAGCCGCGCTCATCGCGGAGCTTCTCGTATCGACCCCGCACGTCGGCAACCTCGCGTAGATCGAGCGACAGCCGCAACGCATCAAGCGCCGGCCGCCACAGTTTCTGCTCGGACAAGGCACGGCCGAGCACCGCGAGTGCCTCAGCCTCCTCGCCGGCATTGCCGGCACGCTGATAGGCCAGATAGGCGGATGTCGCCGCCCGTTCGTTGAAAAGGAACTGTTCGGCGGATGTGGTTGTGCGAAGCTGGAAGACGCTGCGCGCCAGCCGCAACCAGTTGCTGCCGTCCTCCGGCGCGGCCGCCACGATCTGGCTCATGATCTGCAAGGCACTACGGACGTCATTGCGCCGCAAGGCCGCGTCGGCGTCGGTTCGTAGCGTCGCTGCCGGTCGTGTCGCGACGCCGGCTTCAGTCTTGATCTGCGCCTCGAGCTTGATCGCGGCGTCCGCCAGATCGTCGCGCCGGAACGCTTTGTCAGCCGCCGAGACCGAGACGAGGCTGGCGAGCATCGCCGAACAAACCAGCGCGGCGCGAACGAAACCCAACATCGACATATCCTTCCAGGCGGGCGCGGTGACGACGCCAGTCGTTCATGCGTCGTCTCGCGATTCCCGCGTCATCATTGCGGCGGCTCCGGCCAAAAGCAATTGCGCTGGTGGTCGCGAGTGTGCCTGCCTGTGTCGCGTCGGACGGCGCGGTGGTTCGACTTTGACGCCGCCGCAGATCGAGGCTTACGCCGCAACCCAGCCGCCGCCCTGCGCCGTGGTCGCTCGCGACTCCTGCAATTCGTGTTCAAGGAATTCGTTGACGATCAACAGAGCGCGGATCGTGCTGCGGAGGTCGCCATTGCACGCCGCGATCGCCTCGTCGCAGGCCGTCTCATAAGGGTCGGGAATCGTCTGTCGCGCAGCGTCGGCCATGCGTCATCTCCTCTTGCTGAGCCTCCATGTTCATGAAATGTTCTTATTTGGTCAAGCGCGAAAGAGGACGGTTGCGGGATTGTCCCCAACGATGCGACGTGGCGGTGAGGCTCATGCGGGTTTGCCGTGCGACCGGACCGAAGGCTATGTTAGGAAAAGCAACGGCACTGTGCCGGGACGGTCCCATAGCTCAACTGGATAGA
>JAQGJY010000332.1 GCA_028290325.1 Tardiphaga sp. | reverse complement strand
CCAGATCGAGCTGGATGTCGGCGACATCCAGCGGGATACGCGGCGGGCAGCCATCGACCACGCAGCCGATCGCGACGCCGTGGCTCTCGCCAAAGGTCGTGACGCGAAACAGATGGCCGAAGGTGTTATGCGACATGAGGGTGCCTGCTTGTCCAAGATTATGGACAATAACCGATTTGTTGACTCTCCGCGTCTGGTACCGTGGGTGTTCCAAGGGGTCAAATTGGCTGATGCGGCGCGTCCCCGTATTCCGAACGGATACGGCGCAGCCGCATCGATGATCCGGGACCGTCACGACGGCAGTGCTCGCGACGCTCCCGGTTCTGCGAAGCGACGCGGGACACGCGACATCACAACCGATGATCGTGCCGAAACCGCGCGACCGTGGCGTCGGCAATGGCGTCGAGCGCCGCCGGATCCAACGGGAAATCCGCCGCCAGCCAGGCATCTTCGGCCAGGGTCAGGACATGACCGAGCCCCGGCCCGGCCGATATTCCGCGCGCGATGAAATCCGCCGCCTTCAGTGGAAACGTCGGCGCGGTCCAGCGCTGCGGCAGCGTCACACGCTGCCGCCAGATCGCCGCATCGGCGTCTCGACCGGCGCGCGCCCAGGCCAGCATGTTGCGATCGCGATAACGCGCCTCGCCAAGCCGATACAGCCGCCGCCGCGCGGTCGCCTCGTCCATCGCGGCGAGCCGCCACCAGCGATGGCCCATCGAATCCAGTGCCTTGGTTTCGGCCTTGGTCAGGCGCAAGCGCGCGGACAGGCGTCTGGCATCCTCCGTGACAGCGACCGCCAGCGCGCCCAGCCGCCGCATCGGATCGGGCGCGAGAGCCAAGGCCTCTTCCGCCGCGATCATCGCCGCGAAGGCGCCTTGATAGGTGACGCCGCCAGTGACCGCGAGCAGCAAGCCACCGTCGCCCATCGCCTCGACGGCGGCGCGCGTGCCTTTGGCGACCATCAGTTTCAGCATCTCCATGCGAAGCCGTTCGGCCGACAGCGACGCCAACCCCGCTTTGCCGCGAATGCAGGCCATCAACCCGGCGCGGTCCGGCGGCCCTTCGCCATAGGCCGCGTGGATGCGGAAGAACCTGAGAATGCGCAGGTAATCCTCGGCAATGCGCGCGTCGGGCTCGCCGATGAAGCGGACCCGCCGCGCCATGATATCCGCGAACCCATCGACGTGATCGTGAACGGCGCCATCAGCCGATACCGATAGTGCGTTGATGGTGAAGTCGCGGCGTCGCGCATCGGCGACCCAGTCGCGACCGAACGCGACGTTGGCCTTGCGGCCGAAGGTCTCGACATCCTCGCGCAGGGTGGTGACCTCGAACGCCTCGCCATCGACGATAAGCGTCACCGTGCCATGCGCGATGCCGGTCGGCACCGCCTTGATGTTGGCGGCCCGGGCGCGGCGCATCACCTCGTCGGGCACGGCGGTGGTGGCGATATCCTTTTCATCCACTGGCAGGCCCATCAACGCGTCGCGAACCGCGCCACCGACGACGCGCGCCTCGCATCCATCCGCATTCAGCAGATCGAAGACACGCCGCAATGGCGGCTTGGCCAGCCACGGAGCATCGCGCAGGCTAGGCGCGGCGCGCGGGCCCGGCGTCGCGGTCATTTCTCCGACCCTGGAATGAAGTTGCCTTGGTCATCGACGCGCGCGGGCGTGTAGGTCGAGTGCGGGGCCGCGCCCGAGAAATGCGCCAGCAGGATGAAGCTGAGGATCGTCAGCAACAACGATCCGAAGACGAGTTTGGCGACGGTTCGCGCCGGCCACGATGCGCCTTGGAATACGCCACTGCGATTGGCGACCAGCCAGATCGCATACAGCGCGAAAGGGATCAGGAAGATGCCGACTTCGGTCATCACAGGACGGATCATGCCAGATAAATCCGCTCATACAGCACGCGCAGAATGCCGGCCGTCGCCCCCCAGATATACCGCTCGGCAAACGGCATCGCATAATACGACCGCGCGACGCCGCGAAATTCCTTGCTGTGGATCTGGTGGTTGGCAGGGTCCATCAAGAACGACAATGGCACCTCGAAGGCATTGTCGACCTCGTTCTGGTTGATGCGGAGCTCGAAGCCCGGCCGCACCCGCGCCACCGTCGGCAGGATGCGAAAGCCGAAGCCGGTGCCGTAGAGATCGAGATAACCGATCGGTTCGATGAATTGGCGATCGAGGCCGATTTCTTCCTCGGCCTCGCGCAACGCCGCGTCGAGCGGCGACGCATCGGCCGCGTCGATCTTGCCGCCGGGAAACGAGATCTGCCCGGCATGGTCGTTCAGATGGGCGGCGCGCTGCGTCAAGATCACCGTCGGCTCGGCGTGCGCGACCACGGCGATCAGCACCGCCGCCGGGCGGATCGGCATTTCCTGCGCGACGATCTGAAGCATGCGGTCGTTGCCGGCGTCGCTGGTCGTCGGAATGATCGCCGCATCGGTCAAGGCCGGCGGCACGTCGAAGGTCAGTTGGGCCCGCGCCCGGGCGAAAAATTCGCGCGAGCTGATCTCGCCATCGCGGGCCAAGGAATCGATACCATCATCGATGTCGGCCTTCCTCATTGCATCGGTCAACGCGCGGCCCTCACCTGCTCGGCGTCGGCCATCGCGAAAAATTCCGCGCCGGACGCGACACCGAACATCGTCTTGCCATCGACCACCCGCTCCTCCCCCATGTCAACGAGATCGTAATACAGCGCGCGGGTCACCTTGGCCCACAAATCGGCGCGGACATGCAGATACGGCATCAAGCCGTCTTCCGCGCCGGTCTCGAACCGCAATGCGTGATCGGCGTCGCAATCGACCCAGTCATCGACGTTGGTGCGGAAACGCAGCCGCGTCAGTCCAGCGGCGTCGGTCTCCCTCGCCATCTCGACCGCGAGGAACGGCGCGTCATCGACCGTGATGCCGACCTTCTCGACCGGCGTGACGAGGAAGTGCTTGCCATCCTCGCGCTTCAGGATCGTGGAAAACAGCCGCACCAGCGCCGGGCGGCCGATCGGCGTGCCGAGATAGTACCACGTGCCGTCGGCGGCGATCCGCATGTCGAGATCGCCACAGAACGGCGGATTCCACAGATGCACCGGCGGTAACCCCTTGCTTTTCAGGGTTCCCGCCGCATCCTTCGCCGCCGTGGTCAAGCCGTCGAGCGTGCGAGTGGCGGACGATTGCTCGGCGGCCGGCTGCCCTTGCTTCGCCATTGTTATCCTCAACCCTGCTTCGTGTTGGCACGATCGATGCAGCGTCTGGCTTGCATGATCGCCACC
>JAQGJY010000318.1 GCA_028290325.1 Tardiphaga sp. | reverse complement strand
ATGGCCGGTGTCGTCGTCGAACCGCCGGCCAAGCTCGTCGAAGCGATCAACCGCTCGAACGCGCGGATCGCGCGGCTTGTCGGATGGCGGCCGGTGACGACATGAGCATGTTGGTCAACACGCTCGGGCGCTATTTCGCGGGGCGCTTCGTCACGGCCGCGATCGGCGTGTTCGCCAGCATCTTCCTGCTGCTGGTGCTGGTCGATTACATCGAGATGGTGCGCCGAACCTCGTCGCTGACCAGCGTCTCGGCGGTTCTTGTCGCCCAGACCTCGCTCTACCGCGTGCCGCAATTGCTGGAAAAGCTGATGCCGTTCTGCATCCTGATCGGCGGCATGACCTGCTATCTGGCGCTGTCACGACGCCTCGAACTGGTGGTGGCGCGCGCCGCCGGCGTTTCGGCCTGGCAGTTCGTTTCGCCCGCGCTCGGCAGCGCGCTGATTCTCGGCATCCTCGCCACCGTCGCCTACAATCCGATGTCGGCCTATATGCGCGAGCGCTCCAAGCAGATGGAGGCCGAGATGTTTGGCGGTGTGCCCGGCGGCGGCTTGCAGGACGCCAACGGGTTCTGGATCAACCAGATCAACGCCGACGGCCAATACATCATCAACGCCGCCCGCAGTGAGCAGCAAGGCGTCCGCCTCACCGGCATGACCGTGTTCAAGTTCGACACCGAACCGCGCTTCCAGGAGCGGATCGAGGCCCGCGAGGCGACGCTCGAAGAAGGCCGCTGGCTGTTCAAGGACGTCCGCCGCTACCGACTCAACGCTCCGCCGGTCGATCAGCCGACCCTGGCGATTCCCACCTCGCTGACCCCGGCGCAGGCGCGGAACAGTTTTTCGACCCCGGAAACCGTGTCATTTTGGCAACTTCCGTCCTATATCCGCTCGTCCGAGAGTTCCGGCTTTGCCACGGCGGGCTATCGATTGCAGTATCAAAAGCTCATCGCGCAGCCGTTTTTGCTGGTCGCGATGGTCATGCTGGCCGCAGCGGTGAGCCTCCGGTTCTTCCGTATGGGCGGGGTCCAGAAGATGGTTTTGAGTGGCGTGGGTGCGGGCTTTCTGCTCTACGTTTTGTCCAAGGTAACCGAAGATTTGAGCAAGGCTGAATTGATGCATCCGATCGCTGCGGCGTGGTTGCCCGTGTGCGTTGGGGGGCTCTCCGGCTTCATGGCGTTGTTGTATCAGGAGGACGGGTAGTGGCCAGCGTCGCCGCCCGACGGGGGCAGTCGAACGTGTCGGCATCGCGCAAGGTCAAGCGCGATGATCGCGGCCGCATGTCTGTGATCCTGGCACGTGCCATTACGCCCTTGCTCGGCCTGATGCTGGCCGGGGCGCTATCCGTCGCGGCCCCGATTCCCGCATCAGCCCAGAGCTTTACCTACAATCCACCGCCGTCCCGCCCGAAGCCGCCGCCCGCTCCGCAGAACGGGCAGATGATGGTGCAGGCGACGCAGGTCAATTACGATTACAACAACTCGCGCGTGTCGGCCGAAGGCGGCGTGCAGATGTTTTACAACGGCACGTCGGTCGAAGCTGACAAGCTGATCTACGATCAGAAAACCAAGCGTCTGCACGCCGAGGGCAATATCCGCATGACCGATGCGGACGGCCGCATCACCTATGCGGAGCAGCTCGATCTCAGCGACGATTATCGCGACGGTTTCGTCGATTCGCTGCGCGTCGATACGGCCGACGCGACGCGGATGGCGGCCTCGCGCGCCGACCGGTCCGGCGGCAATTACACGGTGTTCGAGAACGGCGTCTACACCGCCTGCGCGCCATGCCGCGAGAACCCGAAGAAGCCGCCGCTCTGGCAGGTGAAGGGTGCGCGCATCATTCACGACCAGACCGACAAGATGCTGTATTTCGAGGATGCCCGCCTCGAGTTTTTCGGCACGCCGATTGCCTATCTGCCCTACTTCTCGACGCCCGACCCGACCGTCAAGCGCAAGACCGGCTTCCTGATTCCGTTTTCGACCTCGACGACGCTGAACGGTTTCGGTGTCGATGTGCCGTTCTACTGGGCGATCGCGCCCGATTACGACGCGACCTTCTCGCCGCGCATCACCACGCGTCAGGGCGTGCTGCTCCAGGGCGAATTCCGCCAGCGTCTGCTGGACGGCGCCTACACGATCCGCGCCTACGGCATCAATGAGCTTGAGCCGGGCGCGTACCTCAATCAGCCTGGCGACCGCGCCTACCGTGGCGGCGTCGAGGCGCATGGTCAGTTCGCCTTGAACGACAAGTGGGTCTGGGGCGTTGATGCCGTCGCTTTGTCCGACTACACCTTCCTGCAGGACTACCGCCTTGCACAGTACCGCGACCCGCTGAACTCGCTGCTGAACCTGCCGACCGAGGCAATCTCGCAGCTGTATCTGACCGGCGTCGGTAACCGCAGCTTCTTCGACGCGCGGGCGATTTATTATCTGAGCTATTCAGGCCAGCAGAGCCAGGTGCCGGTGATTCATCCGGTGATCGATTACAACAACGTCATCAACCATTCGATTCTGGGCGGCGAGTTCAGCTACAAGTTCAATTTCACCAGCCTGAGCCGTGATCAAGCCGCTTTCGATCCGGTCACGACCCTCGCGAATACCAGCGCCCTGTGTTCGCTAACTTCAGCAGACCCGCTGGCGCGCACGCCGGGCAATTGCCTGCTGCGCGGCGTCCCCGGCACCTATTCGCGCTTCAGCGCGGAGGCGCAGTGGCGCAAGTCCTTCACGGACAGCGTCGGCCAGATCTGGACGCCGTTCGCGATCCTGCGCGCCGACGCCATCAACGCCTCGATTTCGAACCAGCCCGGCGTGTCGAATTTCCTGCCGGTTGGCGACACCAACGCCTTGCGCCTGATGCCGACGGTCGGCCTCGACTATCGCTATCCATTCATTAACGTTCAGCCGTGGGGCACCACGATCATCGAGCCGATCGCGCAGGTCATCGTCCGGCCGAACGAGACGTTTGCCGGCCGCTTCCCGAATGAAGACGCGCAGAGCATGGTCTTCGACGCCTCGAACCTGTTCAGCGTCGACAAGTTCTCAGGCTATGACCGCGTCGAAGGCGGCGGCCGCGCCAATGTCGGCATTCAGGCCACCACGCAGTTCGATCGCGGCGGCTCCATCAGTGCCTTGTTCGGCCAATCCTACCAACTGTTCGGCATGAACTCCTACGCCGTCGCCGATACCGTGAACACGGGCCTCAACTCCGGCCTGGAAACACGCCGGTCCGACTATGTCGCGCGGCTGAATTACGCGCCGAACCGGACCTGGAGCTTCAGCACCCGCGCGCGGATTGATGAAGCCACCTACAGCGTGCAACGTTTCGAGGCCGAGGGCCGCGCGTCGTTCGATCGCTGGAGCGTCAGCCTGATGTACGGCAATTATGCGCCGCAGGCGGATCTGGGTTATCTGATCCGCCGTCAGGGCATCCTCGGCACCGGCTCGATCAAGCTGGCGACCAACTGGGTCGCGTCAGGCGCGGCGCGTTGGGATCTTGAGACCAACAAGATCAACCAATACACGGTCGGCGCCGGCTATGTGGACGACTGCTTCGTGCTGGCTCTGAACTACGTGACGTCCTACACCTACGCCAACAGCATCACCGCGCCCATATTAAGCCATGCTATCATGTTCCAGATCGGTCTGCGGACGATCGGAACCTCGGCTGTTTCACAGTCCGCCAGCAGCGGCGTGTCCTCCTACTGATCGACAAGCGCCTGCTCGCGACTGAGCGGACGAGATACGCGCAGGCCGGCACTTCGATTGTTGACTCCGATTTTTGACTTGGATTCTGATTGCACCGCGCTTGACGAGCCCGAGAGCCTCCGGGCGACTTGATGGACCTACCCATGACGACGACGCTACACGGCCGCCTGCCCCATATCGCATCGAAGCTGCTGACAACCGCCGCGGCGATGATTGTTTTGTGTCTGATGGCCGCGCCCGGCCACGCGCAGAGCGTGGCCGTCATGGTCAACGGCGAGGTCATCACCAATTTCGATATCGACCAGCGCGCGAAGCTGACCAAGCTGTCGACACAGAAGGTGCCGACGCGGAAAGAAGTGATCGAGGATCTCATCAACGAAAAGGTCAAGATCAAGGAGGGCAAGAAGTTCGGCATCGACCCGAGCGCCTCCGACATCGACGCCTCGTTCGCATCGATGAGCAGCCGGATGCGGACCACGCCGGACGCGCTTGCCAAATCGCTCGAAGCGCAGGGCATTCGCGCCGATACGCTGAAGGCGCGCATCAAGGCCGACATGGTGTGGAGCAGCCTGGTGCGGGGCCGCTACAAGGACAGCCTGCTGGTCGGCGAAAAGGAGGTCAACGCCGCCGTTCAAGTGAAGGGCGATGACAAAAGCGACGTCGCCAGCTTCGAATACCAGATGCGCCCGATCGTGCTGATCGTGCCGCGCGGCGCCGGCGCTGGTGTAACCGAGTCGCGCAAGAAGGAAGCCGAGGCCTTGCGCGGGCGGGTGCAGACCTGCGAGGACGCCGAGAACGTCTTCAAGACCATGCAGAACGCGACGATCCGCGCCACCGTCTCGAAGACGTCG
The DNA here is from genome assembly GCA_028290325.1 of Tardiphaga sp. GTDB lineage: Bacteria > Pseudomonadota > Alphaproteobacteria > Rhizobiales > Xanthobacteraceae > Tardiphaga. Next base: position 12,849 of record JAQGJY010000318.1, on the reverse strand, counting down.
GCGGACCTGCCGCAGCCGCTGCGCGAGCTGCTCGACAAGACGCCGGTCGGATCGCTGACTGCCCCGGAAGTGACGCGGCAGGGCGTCGAGATGGTCGCCTTGTGCAGCCGCAAGCCGACCACGGTCGATACGCCGAAGAAGCGCGAGGTTCGCGAGAAGATGTATGCCGAGAAGTATGAAGCGAAGTCGAAATCCTATCTCAACGACATCCGCAAATCGGCGATGATCGAATATCGCTGACCTCGGATTGTTAGGGGTGTAATGCTTGTCGCCATGACGAGCATGACGAATACGACAAAGCCTCTCGCGTTGACGCTTGGCGAACCCGCCGGCATTGGGCCTGATATCACGCTGAAAGCGTGGCTGCTTCGGGATACGCGCCAGCTCCCGCCGTTCTACCTGCTCGGTGATGCCGGCTTCATCGCGACACGCGCCAAAATGCTCGGCCTCGATGTCGCTCTGGCCGATGCCACGCCCGAAACCGCCATCGACATCTTCAAGCATGCGCTGCCGATCGTCTCGACAGGCACCGCGGCGACAGCACCGCCCGGCCAGCCAGACCATAGCAGCGCCCCCTCCGCCATCGCGTCGATCACGCGGGCCGTCGACCACGTCACCGCCGGTCGCGCGGCCGCCGTCGTTACCAATCCGATCGCCAAAAGCGTGCTGTACCGCGCCGGCTTTTCTCATCCCGGTCACACCGAATTTCTCGCCGAGTTGGCAACCCGCGATGGCCTGATGCCGATGCCGGTGATGCTGTTGTGGTCGCCGACGTTGAGCGTGGTGCCGGTCACGATCCATTTGGCGCTGCGTGACGCCATCGCGCAATTGACGTCAGACATGATCGTCGCCACCGCGCGGATCGTCGTATCGGATATGCGCGCGCGCTTCGGGCTCAAACAGCCACGCCTCGCGGTGTCCGGCCTCAATCCACATGCGGGCGAAGACGGCGCGCTCGGCCATGAGGACCAGAGCATTGTGGCGCCTGCGGTCGCGACATTGCGCGCCGAAGGCATCGACGCGCGCGGCCCGCTGCCCGCCGATACGATGTTTCATGCCGCCGCCCGCGCGACCTACGATTGCGCCTTGTGCATGTATCACGATCAGGCGCTGATCCCGGTCAAGACGCTGGCCTTCGATGACGCCGTCAACGTGACGCTCGGCCTGCCTTTCATTCGCACCTCGCCGGACCACGGCACCGCCTTCGACATCGCCGGCACCGGCCGCGCCAATCCGTCGAGCCTGATCGCGGCGTTGCGGCTCGCGGCGCGCATGGCGAATGGCCAATGATCGACGACCTGCCGCCATTGCGCGACGTGATCGCCCGTCACGGCCTCGCCCCGAAGAAGTCGCTCGGTCAGAACTTTCTGTTCGATCTTAACCTCACCGCGCGGATCGCACGCGCTGCCGGATCACTCGACGATTGCACGATTGTCGAGATCGGACCGGGTCCCGGCGGGCTGACGCGCGCCCTGCTGGCACTGGGCGCCAAACGCGTGATCGCGATCGAGCGCGATGAGCGCGCCATTGCCGCGTTGCAGGAAATCGCGAAGCGCTATCCCGGTCGCCTCGATATCATCAATGCCGATGCGTTGACCTTCGACCCGCGCCCGATGCTCAATGGCGAGCGCGCGAAAATCGTCGCCAACCTGCCCTACAATATCGCGACGCCGCTGCTGATCGGCTGGCTCTGCGCCGACCCATGGCCGCCGTGGTTCGAATTAATGGTGCTGATGTTTCAGCGTGAGGTGGCGGAGCGCATCGTCGCGCAGGCCGACGACGACGCCTATGGCCGTCTCGGCGTGCTATCGAACTGGCGCGCCGACACGAAAATCCTGTTCGATATTTCGCCGGCTGCTTTTACGCCGCCGCCGAAGGTCACATCGTCCGTCGTGCGCCTCGTGCCACGCGCGCGGCCCGACCCCTGCGACCGCAAGATGCTGGAGCGCGTCGCTGCCGCCGCCTTCGGCCAGCGCCGCAAGATGCTGCGCCAAAGTCTGAAAGCGCTCGGTGTCGATCCGGCAATTCTAGCCGCCGCCGCCGGCGTCGAAACCACCCGCCGGGCCGAGACCGTGCCCGTCTCGGGTTTTGTTGCCATGGCGCGGGAATTGACCGATATACAAACCGCAAAAGCAAAAACTGGGAGCTGACTGTGGCGCAGATGATCCGGCAATCACTCGTTAAATTCGATGCACCGCTGTGCGAGACCATCATCGATACGCCGCAGCCGCAGGGCGCCGAAGTTCTGGTCAAGATCGAGCGCTGCGGGTTGTGCCATTCCGACCTGCACATTCAGGATGGTTATGCCGATCTCGGCGGCGGCAAGAAGCTCGACACCACGCGCGGCATGACGTTGCCTTTCACGCTCGGCCACGAAATCGCGGGCATCGTCGACGCGGTCGGGCCGGACGCGCCGAACGATCTGGTCGGCAAGAAATTCGCAGTGTTTCCGTGGATCGGCTGCGGCAAATGCCGCGATTGCCTCGCCGGCGACGAGAACCTCTGCGGTCGCAACCAGTATCTCGGCGTCTCGCGCGACGGCGGCTTTGCCACGCACGTGCTGGTGCCGGACGCGAAGTATCTGCTCGATTATGGCAACCTGCCGGTCAACATGGCGGCGACATTGATGTGCTCGGGTGCGACCGCCTACGGCGCGCTGAAGCGCCTGGTCGATCGGCCGCGCCAGCGCAACATTCTGCTGATCGGCCTTGGCGGCGTCGGCATGATGGGGCTGGCCTTCGCGCAGGCGATGTTCAAGCAACCGATCGCGGTGGCGGATCTCAACCCGGCGGCACGCGACAGCGCGTTACAGAACGGCGCGTCCGTGGCCTACGATCCGTCTGAGACCGACATCGTCAAGCGGATCCTAAAAGAAACCGATGGCGGTTTCGACGGCGTGATCGATTTCGCGGGCAACGACAAGTCGATGAACTTCGCGATGGGCGCGCTCGCACGCGGCGGCAAGATCGTCGTCTCCGGCCTGATGGGTGGCAATTTCTCGCTGCCGATGGTGCAGTGGATCTACAAACGCATGACCATCGAAGGCTTCATGACCGGCACGCTGGACGAAGCCAAGGAGCTGATGGCGCTGGCGCGCGACGGCAAGGTCAAGCCGACGCCGATGAAGGAAGAGCCGATGAAGGATGTGCAGTCCTGGATCAACGAGCTTCGCGCGGGCAAGGTCGTCGGCCGGATCATGCTGAAAAACTAAAGCGCTGCTGTCGGGCAAACGGCATGCCGCGCGCCGCGGCGAAGCAGCAGTTCAGCGACGTCTAAAGTTGTTGTCTGAGTTTCTGCACGAACGCTCCGAGCCCGACCTGCCGCTCGCGCTTCAATTGCTCGGCGCGCAGGATCGCCTTCACGGCCTCGAAAGCGAGGCCGATATTGTCGTTGACGACAATGTAGTCGTAAGCGTCGTAATGGCTCATCTCATCGCCGGCTTTTTTCATGCGTCCGCGGATGACCTCGTCGGAATCCTGGGCGCGCGTGTGCAGCCGATGCTCCAGAGCCTGCACCGAAGGCGGCAGGATGAATACGCTGACGACGTCGTTCGGCTGGCGATCGCGCAGTTGCTGCGTGCCTTGCCAGTCGATATCGAACAGCACGTCCTTGCCCGCGGCCAACGCGGCCTCGACCGGCGCGCGCGGCGTGCCGTATCGATTGTCAAACACATTCGCCCATTCGAGCAATTCGCCGGTATCGGCCATCGCCGCGAAACGCTGCTGGTCCACGAAAAAATAGTCGCGGCCTTCGACCTCGCCCGGACGCATCGCGCGCGTCGTCGCCGAGACCGACATCTGCAAGTCTGGCGTCTCTGCCACCAGCATGCGTGACAGCGTGGTCTTGCCCGCGCCGGATGGCGACGACAGCACGAACATCAGGCCGCGCCGCTCGACCGCCGTGAAGCTCTGGTCCACTGTGCTCATTCGAGATTCTGAACCTGTTCGCGGAATTGCTCGACGACATTCTTCATCGCGAGCCCGGTATTGGTCAATTCGAGGTCATTCGATTTCGAGCAGCAGGTGTTCACCTCGCGGTTGAATTCCTGCGACAGGAAGTCCAGCCGGCGGCCGACAGCGCCGCCCTTGCCGATCATCTCGCGCGCCTGCGCGATGTGCGAGGCGATGCGATCGAGCTCTTCACGAATGTCCGCGCGCGCGGCGATCATCACCGCCTCCTGATGTAAGCGATCCGCGTCGAAACGATCGGACGTGTCGAGAAGCGCCGCGATCTGTTCGCCGAGGCGCGCGCGGATCGCCTCCGGTTTGCGACCCGGCGCGGCTTCCGCCTTGGTCATCAACGTTTCAATTTCGTCGAGGCGCTGATTCAAAATTTGCCCGAGCGTCGCACCCTCACGATTCCGCATGCTGACGAGCGCGGTCAGCGCCTCGTCGAAAGACGCCGCGACCGCCGCCTTCGCGGCCTTGTCCTCGTCCGCATCAGCTTCGGGCTCGACGACTTCGATCACGCCCTTGATCGACAGCAAGCCGTCGATGCTCGGCGCGACCGCGTCGATTTTTCCGGCAACGTCGGAGGCGATCCGCAAAATCGCATTGAGCACGTCCTCGTTCACGCGCACGGCGGAAAGCGCGTTGGCGCGCTTCACCGTCAGGTTCGCATAGACCGTCCCGCGCGAGAGCCGCTCGCCGGCGCGCTTGCGCACCACGGCCTCGATCTCGTCCCAGCCGGGCGGCAACCGCGTGCGGAAGTCGAAGCCCTTGGCGTTGACGGACTTCAACTCCCACTCGAACGACGTCGGACCGGATGTGCCGTGGCTTCGCGCGAAGCCTGTCATGCTCGACAGCGCCAACAAAATGATATTCTCCAGCGACGAAAAAGCCGCGACCGCAGGTTTGCGGCGCGACCATAGAGGATGATTCCGCGAGTGGAAACTAACGCCGGCGCGCGGCAGCTACCGCTGTAGGACCGGCGGCGTCGTCGTGGATTGCGCCGCGCCCTGCCGGGCTGGCGCAACCTGTTTGGCGCGCTTCTGCGGCGCCGGCTTGGCCCCCGCCGGCGTGCTGGCCGTCGTGCCATCAGCGGGAGGCGCGGCGGCGGCCGGCGCCGCGGTCTCGTCCGGCGGCTCGACGGTATCGTTGGCGGCGGCTTTTTCGATCGCGCGCAGCTTGGCCACGTTCTTGGAATGGGCGTCGTAGGTTTCCGAGAAGGTATGTCCGCCGGTGCCGTCGGCGACGAAGAACAGATCGCGGGTGCGGGCGGGATTGGCGGTGGCTTCGAGCGAGGCGCGGCCGGGATTGGCGATCGGCCCCGGCGGCAGTCCGTCAACGACATAGGTGTTGAACGGCGATGGCTGCTGGATTTCGCTGCGCTTGATCGGACGGCCAAGCGTGCCTTTGCCGCCGACAAGGCCGTAGATGATCGTCGGATCGGATTGCAGCTTCATCTTCTTCTGCAAACGATTGACGAACACCGAGGCGACGCGGCTGCGCTCGTCGGCGCGGCCGGTTTCCTTCTCGACGATCGAGGCCAACGTCACCAGTTGCTCCGGTGTCTTCACCGGAACGTCCGCGCTACGGCGCTCCCATATTTCGGCGAGCACGCGCTTCTGCGCCTGTTGCATGCGCTGGATCACCTGGTCGCGCGTGGTGCCACGCGGAAACTTATACGTCTCCGGCAGCAACGTGCCCTCGCGCGGCATTTCGCGAATGGCGCCGGCGAAGATGTCGTTATCGCTGAGACGCGCGACGATCTGCTCGGACGTCAGACCTTCCGGAATCGTGACGGAATGCTGCACGACCTTGCCTTCGACGATGGTGCCGATGACGTCGCGCAGACTGGCGTTCTTTTGGAAGAGATACTCGCCGGGCTTCAATTCGGAGCTGGCCTTGAGTGCAAACACGCTGCCGATGAAGACCCAGCGGTTGGCGTCGATCACGCCTTCCTTGAGCAGAAGTTCTGCGATGTCGCCTTTGCCCGCGCGAGCTGGAATGTTGACGATTTTTTCCTCGCGCAGCGGTCCTGCCGTTTCGAGTGCCTGGCGGCCATACACATAGACCGCGCCCGCGCCGATCATGGCAATCAGCAAAACGGTGATGATGGCATTGCCGGCGATGACGAGCGGATTACGGGCGCGCGCGGAGCGTTTCGGCGGCGGCGGCACCTGTTCGGGCTCCAGCGCGGCGCGCGGGCTTCTCGGCGAAATGGGAGGCCTTTGACTCATCGATGCAACCTGAATCCTGTCGGTTCGATCGTGGCCGGGCAAAGCACTGCGCCCGCTCGATAAACTCGCCGTCCCGCGTCAAGGCATCGACGTTGAATAAGGCTATTGCGTGGAGAGCCGCGCCAGCCCTCTATTTACTGACGCGCCGCACCACCACCGACGCATTGGTGCCGCCAAATCCGAAGGAGTTCGACAGCGCGATATTGATTTCGCGCCGGCGTGGCGTATGCGGCACGAGGTCGATCGCTGTCTCCACCGATGGATTGTCGAGATTGATGGTCGGCGGAACGATGTTGTCGCGAATGGCCAGAATACAGAAAATCGCCTCGACCGCGCCGGCCGCGCCGAGCAGATGCCCGGTCGAGGATTTGGTCGAGGACATCGAGACCTTCGAAGCCGCGTTGCCGAGCAGACGCTGCGCGGCGCCGAGTTCGATCTCGTCGCCAAGCGGCGTCGATGTGCCGTGCGCGTTGATGTAATCAAGATCCGCCGCCGAGATGCCGGCGCGCTTCAACGCCGCGCTCATGCAGCGAAACGCGCCGTCGCCGTCCGGCGTCGGCGCGGTGATGTGATAGGCATCGCCTGACATGCCGTAACCGATGATCTCGCAATAGATGCGCGCCCCGCGCTTCACCGCGTGCTCATACTCCTCGAGCACGACGATGCCGGCGCCCTCGCCCATCACGAAACCGTCGCGGGCCTTGTCGTAAGGCCGCGAGGCCTTGGTCGGATCGTCGTTGAAGCCGGTCGAAAGCGCACGCATCGCGCAGAAGCCGGCCATCGCGAGGCGGCTGATCGGCGATTCGGTGCCGCCGGCCACCATCACGTCGGCATCGCCAAGGGCGATCAGCCGGCTGGCGTCGCCGATCGCATGCGCGCCGGTCGAGCAAGCCGTGACCACGGAATGATTCGGGCCCTTGAGGCCGTGCTCGATCGAGACATAGCCCGATGCAAGATTGATGAGACGGCCGGGAATGAAGAATGGCGACAGCCGGCGCGGTCCGCGCTCCTTCACCAGCACCGCCGCGTCGGCGATGCCGGACAGGCCGCCGATGCCGGACCCGATCATCGTGCCGGTGGCGCAACGCTCGTCTTCGGTCTGGGGATGCCAGTTGGCATCGTCGAGCGCCTGCTTGGCCGCGCACATCGCATAGACGATGAAGTCATCGACCTTGCGCTGATCTTTCGGCTCCATCCACTGATCGGGATTGAAGCTGCCATTGGTGCCATCGCCACGCGGAATCACGCAGGCGATCTGGCTGGTGAGATCCGACACATCGAACATGTCGATGCGCTTCGCGCCGCTCTCACCTTTCAGGATGCGCTGCCAGGTGGGCTCGACGCCACAGCCGAGTGGCGAGACCATGCCAAGGCCCGTGACGACAACCCGTCTCATAATCGCGCTCCATCAAAATGGCGCGGCGCAAAACACAAAGCCGGGGGGCCGCGATAAGGCGACCCGTCCGGCTTCATGACACCACGCTGTGGCTTAGCTCTTAGCGTTCTTTTCGAGAAACTTGGTCGCGTCGCCGACCGTCAGAATCGTCTCGGCCGCATCATCTGGAATCTCGCAGCCGAACTCTTCTTCAAACGCCATCACGAGTTCGACGGTGTCGAGGCTGTCAGCGCCGAGATCATCGATGAAGCTCGCCGCATCGACTACCTTCTCAGGCTCGACACCCAGGTGTTCGACCACGATTTTCTTAACCCGCTCGCCAATCTCACTCATCGTTCAACCTCGTGCTTTGCATTGGACCCCACCGCGAGCGATCCGGGCCATCGTGATGGGTTTAATTCGTTCTGCGCTGCGGCAGACGCCGTGATATTTTGATTGTGCCCCACAGTCCCACGCAACGCCAATATACAGGGATTCAAAAACCTGCAATGGCGTTGTTTGAACCGCCTTCGCCGGTTCGGGTAACATACTTCCCCGCGGTTGACTACATGACCCGCGCGACTCGCCGGAAACGCCTGCTACGCTTGCCGAAATCGCCAGTTCCCGCAATGCCTAGATCATCGCCATGCCGCCGTTGACGTGAATGGTCTGGCCGGTGACATAGGCGGCCTCGTTCGACGCCAGATACACCGCAGCCGCAGCAATGTCGTCCGGGGTGCCCAGACGCGCCGCGGGCACCTTGGTGAGAATCGCTTCGCGCTGCTTATCGTTCAGCGCATCCGTCATCGGCGTCGCGATGAACCCCGGGGCAATGCAGTTCGCAGTGACGTTGCGCTTGGCGTACTCGGCGCCGAGCGTTTTGATCATGCCGATCAGGCCCGCTTTTGACGCGGTGTAGTTGCCCTGCCCCGGATTGCCGGTCACGCCAACCACTGAGGTGATCGCGATGATCCGGCCGAAGCGCTTTCGCATCATCAGCTTGGTCGCGGCACGCGCCAGCCGAAAGGTCGCCGTCAGGTTGACATTGATCACCTCATCCCAAGCGTCGTCGGACAGCTGCACGAACAGATTGTCGCGCGTGATGCCGGCGTTGCTGATGAGAATGTCGAGCTGTCCCATCGCCTTTTCGGCCGACGGCACCAGCGCCTCGACCTCGTCCTTGTCGGACAGATTGCAAGGCAGCACGTGCGCGCGGTCGCCAAGCTTGGCGGCAAGCGCTTCCAGAACCTCGCGTCGCGTGCCGGACAAAGCGACGGTCGCGCCCTGTGCGTGAAGCGCGGTTGCGATCGCGCCACCAATACCGCCGGTCGCACCCGTGACGAGCGCGGTCTTGCCTGTGAGGTCGAACATCATTTCTCCTTGGTGGCTCTAGGCCGAACGCGATGCGGCGAGCGCATCCTTTGCGCCTTGAATATCGTTGGGCCCGCCGACCGCGACGCCGATCGCGCCATCGGCGATGCGCTTGACGAGACCGCTGAGCACTTTGCCGGCCCCGATCTCGATAAAATGGGTGACGCCGTTCGCGGCCATATAGGCGACCGACTCGCGCCAGCGCACGGTGCCCGTCACCTGCTCGACCAGGCGCTTGCGGATCTCGTCAGGATCGGTGATCGCGGACGCGAGAACGTTTGAGACGAGCGGCGACGCCGGCACCTTGATCGTGACAGCCGCCAGCGCCTCAGCCATTGCCGCGGCGGCAGGCTGCATCAGCCGACAATGGAATGGCGCGGACACCGGCAGCAGCATCGCGCGCTTCGCGCCCCTGGTCTTGGCGATATCAAGGGCGCGATCGACCGCCGCCTTGTCGCCGGACACGACCACCTGGCCGCCACCATTGTCGTTGGCGGCCTGGCAGACGTCGCCTTGCGCGGCTTCCTCGGCCACGGCCACGGCCGTCTCGTAGTCGAGCCCGAGCAGCGCCGCCATCGCGCCGACGCCGACCGGCACGGCCTTCTGCATCGCGAGGCCGCGTGTCCGCAGCAGGCGCGCGGTGTCGGAGAGGCTCAGGCTCCCGGCGGCCGCAAGCGCCGAATACTCACCAAGGGAATGTCCGGCGACGAATTGCGCGTCACGACCGACGTCGAAGCCCGCTTCGGCCTCCAGCACGCGCAAAGTCGCCAGCGACATCGCCATCAACGCCGGCTGCGCGTTCTGCGTCAGTTGCAGCGTCTCGGCCGGACCGTCCCAGATGATCGCGGTCAGTTTCTCGCCCAAGGCCGAATCGACCTCATCGAACACCGCGCGCGCGGCCGGGAATTGCTCGGCCAGCGCCTTGCCCATGCCGACCGCCTGAGAGCCCTGCCCTGGAAAGGTAAATGCTGCCGTCATGTTCGGTCCTTAATATCGCTCGAAGGTGGCGTAAGACACCGCGTCCGCCCGCTTTGTCAATGCGGCGGGTGATTTGACTGGCGCTTTACCTTGCCTCCAGCGGAAAAACCCGTATAACGCGCCCATCCGCAGATCCCGGCCGGGAGCTGAACGGACGGTTTCAGCAATCATCATGATCGATCTTGTTGAGATAGGGCCAGTCGGCCTGTCGTCCCGTGCTCCCGCCTTCTGAGCGTTTCTCGAGTCCTTTCCGAAGGTCTCGAAGGGCTTGCCGCCGGGATCAGCGCCAACACAGGAAAGGACGCCCATGCCTCTTTATGAGCATGTATTTCTCGCGCGCCAGGATGCGAGCGCGACACAGGTCGAAGAACTCACCACCCAGATGACCGGAATCGTCGAGTCGCTCGGCGGCAAGGTCGTGAAGATGGAAAACTGGGGCGTGCGGTCGCTGACCTATCGCATGGACAAGAATCGCAAGGCGCATTTCGTGATGCTCAACATCGATGGCCCCTCCGCCATCGTCGCTGAGATCGAGCGCCAGGAGCGCATCAACGAGGACGTCATCCGTTATCTGACCGTCCGCGTCGAGGAGCACGAGGAAGGCCCGTCAGCGATGATGCGTAAGGCCGACCGCGATCGTGATCGCGACGACCGGGGTGGCGGCGGCTTCCGTGGCGACCGCGAAGGCGGTTTCCGTGGCGGCGACCGTGATGGCGGCGGCTTCCGTGGTGATCGTGGTCCGCGCCGTCCGCGTGACGACGCCCCCGCTGCTGCGACTGAGGAGTAAGACAAATGGCTGAAGCTGGTGCCCGTCGTCCGTTCTTTCGTCGTCGCAAGACCTGCCCGTTCACGGGTCCGAATGCGCCGAAGATCGACTATAAGGATTCGAAGCTGCTGATGCGTTACGTCTCCGAGCGCGGCAAGATCGTGCCGAGCCGCATCACCGCCGTGTCCGCCAAGAAGCAGCGTGAACTCGCCCGCGCCATCAAGCGCTCGCGTTTCCTCGGCCTGCTGCCCTACGTCATTCGCTAAATCGCGATGTCACCCGCGGCGTTCGCGCCGCGGGTGTCTATTTCGTTCTCATAAGGCTCGCGGGTCACGCCGTCCGCCGACAGTTGGGGCCACCGCGCCTCTAACCGCTCGAAAGGAGCGGGACAGCTCATGATCGTCCAGCTTCTCATCGCGCTTGCCGCAGGCGCCGCCTCGGCCTTGATGTTCGCCTCGATCGTCTCGGGCGCGCTGGTTTCCGTGCTGCTGTTTTATCTCGCGCCACTGCCTCTCATGGTGGCCGCTTTGGGCTGGAGCCCGCTGCATGCCGCGATCGGCGGGATCGCCGCCGGCACCACGCTCGGTTTTCTGTTCGGCATGCCCTACCTCGCCATCTTTGTGCTGACCATCGGCCTGCCCTCATGGTGGCTCGGCCACCTCGCGATGCTCGGACGCCCCGCCGAAATCAGCGCTGCAACGCCTCCCGCGATGGAATGGTATCCGCCCGGCCGGTTGTTGCTGTGGATTGCCACGTTCGCCTCCATCACCACCATCGCGGCCTTGCTGACACTCGGCACCGACGCCGAGACCATCACCGCGGCCCTGCGGCGCGGGCTCCTGCGCATGATGGGGATCCGTGGCGCGACCCCGGATGCGCCGACCGGCGGCGAATCGACCGGTATGGTGGATGCGCTTCTGACCATTGCCCCCGCCGCCGCCGCCATCGCGGCGATCATGACGCTGACGCTTAATCTGTGGTTGGCGGGCCGTATCACGCTGACGTCTGGCCGGCTCAAACGGGCCTGGCCCGATCTCACCGCCGCCGCTTTGCCGCCGATGACGCTGGTGGCGCTTTGCGTCGCGATGGGCCTCAGCTTTGCCGGCGGCCTCGTCGCGATCGTCGCCCAGATCGTCAGCGCCTGCCTGTTGATGGCCTATGCAATGACCGGCCTCGCGACGCTGCATGCGCTGACACGCGGCCGCAAGAACCGAGCCTTGTGGCTGTCGAGTGTCTATGCCGTCGTCACCGTCTTCGGCTGGCCGGTGCTGGCCCTGATCGTGCTTGGCCTCGCCGACGCGATGTTTGATTTCCGGCGGCGCGTTTCGCCGCCCACACCAACGCCAACCGCGTAATTCCCGTCCCTCATAACAACTTTTAAAGGAGATCAATCATGGAAGTCATTTTGCTCGAACGTGTCGCCAAGCTCGGCCAGATGGGCGAAGTCGTCCGCGTCAAGGACGGCTACGCACGCAACTTTTTGCTCAAGCGCGGCAAGGCGTTGCGCGCCACCACCGACAACCGTGGCAAGTACGAAGGCATGAAGGCCGACCTCGAAGCCCGCAACTTGCAGGCCAAGGGCGAAGCCGAGAAGGTCGCCGAGAAGATCGACGGTCGCAACGTCGTCGTGATCCGTCAGGCGTCGGAAACCGGCCAGTTGTTCGGCTCGGTCTCGGTGCGCGACATCATCACGACCTTCGAAAGCGACGGCGTCACCTTCGCCCGCAGCCAGGTGCTGCTCGACGCGCCGATCAAGACCATCGGCAAGCACTCGATCTCGATCGCCGTGCATCCGGAAGTCGAAGTCTCGGTGTCCGTCACCGTCGCCCGTTCGGCCGATGAAGCCGAGCGCATCAACCGTGGCGAGGACATCTCGTCCCGTCGCGAAGATCAGGATGCCGCCGCCGAGGCGCTTGCCGCCGCCGGCGAATTCTTCGATCCGGACGCTCAGGGTGGTGGCGACGACGACGAGAAGTAAGCACTCATCAGCGCGCAGCAAAAAGCCCGGCCGAAAGGCCGGGCTTTTTCATGTGCGGTTTACTGCGAGATCGGCGGCGTCGCGGGCCCCGCCGACGGTGGTGGCGGTGGCGGCGTGACACTGATCGTCGGGCGCGGCGGCGGCTCACTCGGCGGCGCGGCCGGCGCCGGCCTTTCGGTGGGCGCGGTGGACGGCGCGGG
>JAQGJY010000306.1 GCA_028290325.1 Tardiphaga sp. | reverse complement strand
ATGACACCGCGCGATGCTCAGTCGGTATTGCGCTTCGTGCCAGCGTGGCAGAGCTCAACGTCGAGGAAATGAGATGCGAGAAAACCTCATCTCGCTTACCGTTGGCCGGCCTAATGGGTGTCAAAGGTCGCGGAATCGAAATGGGGAAATAGAGGTTCATTCCCCCACGCGGCGTAGCCGAGCGAAAAGGATTTGAACGCTAAATGTATCCGCTGCCAGCTTCGGCGGCAAAGCGTTCCGGATCGCCTTCCCAAACGATACTCGCATGCTCAAGGACATAGACTCGATCTGCGTGGGGCAGGGCAAAGGTGACGTTCTGCTCGCCAAGTAGCACCGTGATGTCAGTCGTCTGGCGTAATTTTTCCAAAGCCTTCGATAGCGTTTCGAGCACGACCGGCGCCAGACCCAGTGTGGGCTCATCCAGAATCAAAATCTTCGGCTGCATCATCAGCGCCCGACCGATCGCCAACATCTGTTGCTCGCCGCCGGAGAGCGTTTGTGCCATTTGGCTTTGCCGGTCCTTCAGGATCGGAAAGAGGCCGAATAGCCACTCCATCTGTTTGGTGCGGTCGTCGTCGGTGAGATGCTGGCCGCCGAGATCAAGGTTCTCGCGCACGCTCATTTCACCGAACAGCTCACGGTTTTCTGGGCATTGCACGAGGCCGCTGCGCGCGATCGCCGCCGGCGTGATGCCACGCAGTTTTTCGCCGTCGCGGACGATCTCGCCGGTGTAGGGGAGGAAGCCGGAGATGGTGTTGAAGAGCGTCGTCTTGCCCGCGCCGTTCAGCCCGACCACAGAGACGAACTCGCCCTGGTGGACATGGATCGAGACATTGTTGAGCGCCTGCGCCTTGCCGTAGAGTACGCTAATGTTCTCGACGCGCAGCAGCGGCACCTTGTCCTTGAAATCCATCTCGCGCCGCGCGGCGGTTTCGATGGCCCCGCCGAGATAGACGCGACGCACGGTTTCATTCTGCATGACCTCGCCGGCTGTACCCGTAATGATCTCCTCTCCCAGATACATGGCGAGCACCCGATCGACGAGTGCTGCGACGCTTTTGACGTTGTGATCGACCAGCAGCACCGCGCGGCCTTCGTCGCGAAAGCTGCGAATCAGCTCGGAGAAAGTGCCAACTTCGGCCAGGGTCAAGCCTGCGAACGGTTCATCGACCAACACGACCTTGGGATCGCGCGCGATGGCCTTTGCCAATTCGAGCCGCCGCAAATCGGCGAACGGCAAGGTCGGCGGGCGGCGATGCATCACGTCCTTGAGGCCGACCCGCTCGGCGATCCATTTGGCGCGCTCAGTCAGAGCCTTATCGGCGAACAGCATGAACAGGCTGTCGGGCAACAACGCCACCATGATGTTTTCCAGCACGGTCTGCCGATTCAGCGGTCGCGAATGCTGGAACACCATGCCGAAGCCTTTGCGGGCGATTTTGTGCGCGGGCAGGCCGGCGACGTTCTTACCCTCGAACAAGACTTCGCCGGAGGTCGGGCGTTCGATGCCCATGATCGACTTCATCGCCGTCGATTTGCCGGAGCCGTTCGGACCGATCAGGCCGAAGATTTCACCGGCCTTTAGATCGAGTGAGAGGTTCTTCACGGCCGTGAGACCGCCGAACCGTTTGGTGAGGCCTCGGACGCGCAGGACGGGTGTGGTGGCAATGTTCACGGTATCTCTCACGAGTTGGCCTCGCGCTGGAGGGCCGCACCGAGGAAGCCGCCCGGAAAGAACAGGATGGCAAGCAGCGCCACCGCCGACACAATGAAGGTCGCGAGTTCGCCGGTCGGCCGCAGGAATTCACCCGCGACGATCAGAAAGATCGCGCCAAGCGCGGCACCCAGCACGGTCCGTCGTCCGCCGAGCACAGCGGCGACGATGACCTGTACGCCGACCGCGACATCGATCACCGTACCGACCGAGGCGGTACCGAAATAGAACACCAGCAGCGCGCCGGCGAGGCCGGAGAAAAAGGCCGAGACGATGAAGGCCGCGAGTTTGTGCTTGACGATATTGAATCCGAGCGCGCCGGCCTGCACTGGATCTTGCCCGGACGCTTGCAATACAAGGCCGACCGGCGATTGCGACAAGCCGTAAAGGATCGCGGCGGATAGCGCCATGAAGCCCAGCGCGATCCAGTAGTTCACGCCAGAGTCGATTGAAATGACATCGGGTATGGTCAGGCCGATCTCGCCGCCGGTCAGATCCGCGAAAACGACGACGAAGTTCTGCAACATCAGCACCGCGACGAGCGTCGTAAGGCCGAAATACGGCCCGCGCACGCGCAAGGCTGGCAGCGCCAGGATGAAACCTGCGATCACCGATGCCATTGCGCCAGCAAAGATGCAGAGATAGACGGACGTGCCAAACTGGTTGTTGATGATGCCCGCCGTGTAGGCGCCAGTGCCGATCAGGAAAGTCGGGCCGAAATTCACCTCGCCGGCGAAGCCGAACAGCAGATCCCACGACATCGCAAAGACGCCGAAATAATACGCCACGGTCAGCAGCCCGAGAATATAGCCGGACACGTACCACGGCAGCGTCGCCGCGACGACGACAAGCAGAAGCGAAATCCAGAACAATCTGGTTTTGAAAAATGACATGCTCAACGCCTTCCGAGCAGGCCCTGCGGGCGGATATACATAACGAAGACCAGCAACAACAGCGCGGGAATGGTGCGATAGGCCGGCGAGACGAGATACGCCGTCAGCGTTTCGAGATAACCGACGACGAAAGCGGCGATCAACGAGCCCGACACGCTGCCGAGACCACCGAGTACGACGATCGAGAAGGCGCTCGCCGTGAGCGGGCCGACGCTATAGGACGAGACGCCGAGAAACATGCCCAGCAGCACGCCGGCAATGCCGGCGAGCACGCCGTAAATCGCCCACACCACGATGTAGATGTTATTGAGTTCGAGCCCGAGCAGTGTCACACCGCGCGGATTCATCGAGGCCGCAAGCACCGCCTTGCCCGTGCGCGTGCGGTTGACCAGCAGCCACAGCAACCCGATGACGACGCAGCATACCCCAGCGGTGAACCACTCGTTTTTCGGCGTGCGGACACCAAGCACGGTGACGACACCTTCGATGATCGGCAAGACGGTCTTCGCGTTGTTGGTGAAGAGATATGCAATCACTTCCTGGATCATAATGCCCCAAAGAAGCGTGCCGGTGAGGACGAAGATTTCCTTCTCTTCGTTCGGGATGCGCTTGGAGCGCTGGATTGGCTGCACCACCGCGAAATAAGTGATAAGCGCGGCGGCTAGTGCCACAGCCACGCCGATCAGCGCACCGGTGTAGTGATCGACCTGCAGCATGCTGCCGGCGGCCCATGCCGCCACCGCGGCGAGCACCATGATCGCGCCGTGCGAAAGATTGAGCACTCCAGAAACGCCGAATATGAGGGTAAAACCAGTTGCCCCCAGCGCATAGAGCGCGCTGATTGCGAAACCGTCGATCAGGATTTGAAGGGAAAGCATCGAGAGGCCATGGCGGCGGGTGCCGTTTTTTGGGGGACGCGGAAACGATCGATCAGCAGTGGGAAAGGCGCGTTGGGAATTTGTGAAGCGCAGGGATCCAGTAAGAACGTCACAGCTTTCGTTACCCCCCGGGGGGGGATAACGACTTACGCGATTATGCCTGCGACGGGAGCAAGATCAGTTTGTGGTTAGCTTGATGAAGCTCGGAAACTTCAGCTCGCCTTTGGAAACTTCCTTTGGCCAGACCGCGACCTGCGCGCCGTCTTGCCATTGCAGCATAAGTCCGGTGATCAGACCCTTGCCGTATTTAAGTCCGTGCGTGAATGGCTCGTCCTTGCCGTAAAATTGTGTACGGCCAATCGTGCCTTCCCAATCCGTCGCCTCCAGCGCGGTGACAAGCTTGTCGGCCTCGGTCGAGCCGGCGCGTTTCACCGCATCCGCGATGAAGTAGACCTCGTCATAGGCGGTGTAGCCCGCATATGACGGATAGTTTCCGAACTTTGCCTTGAAGGCGTCCGCGAATGGCACCGATTTTGGCGTCACCGCGACGCCCGGACCCGAAACACCTTGATACAGCACACCGAAGGCCGCGTTGTTGGTGTCCTTGCCAAAGGTCGAGTTCGTCGCCTGCGATGAAATTCCGAGCATCGGAATCGGAACCTGTTGGTTCTTCCACTGCACGGTCGGCTGCACGCCGACATGCGATATGCCCGTTATAATCACGTCCGGCTTGAGACCTTCAATCTTGTTGAAGATAGGTGTGAAGTCTGTCGTATCGGGCGAGAAACGAATGTGATCGAGCACCTTCAGTCCAATTTTCGGCAGACATTCCTGGTAACCGACGTCAAGCGGCTTGGTCCATGCCGCGTCCTCACTCATGATGACGGCGGTTTTCATTTTCTTGGCGTCGACCAGAAGATCCTTGGCGGCATCGCAAACCGATGTCGCCAGCGCCCCGGATGTCAGGTAGCCATGGAAAGTGTATTTGTTCTTTTCATAGTCCTTGTTGACTGCCTTTGTGATTTCATTCGATGCCGCACCCGGGGTAATGAACGGCGTCTTGAGCCGCGATGCCCAGGGCATCAACGCAAGCACCACCTCGCTGATGTAGCTGCCGATGACAACGTTGACCTTGTCCTCGTTCACCGCGCGCTGGAAGGCACGTACCGAATCCGCCGAGGACGAGTGGTTGTCATAAATTACAACCTCAATTTGGCGGCCGTCGATGCCGCCCTTCGCATTGATCTCCTCGGCCGCGAGTTGCGCCGCTTGTGGGATCGAAGCACCCGCTATCGCCTGAGCTTCGGCGATCACGCCGATTTTTATAGGGTCGGCTGCTTGAGCCGGAACGGCCAGAATGCTCAGGGATACGGCAACAGTGGACGCCAAAAATCGAGCGCGCGGAAACATAATCGTCATCGGGACGCTTCCTCTGTTCATTACCTGTTGGTCGACCGGGCTTTGTTCCACAGCCCCTGCGACAGAGTGTAGCGCAGCTATCGGCCGCGGCAAGCGAAAGCTCGTGGCAAG